>SPBP01000092.1 GCA_004525935.1 Lentisphaerales bacterium
CACACCCACATACCCACACACATATATCACATCCCGGCAAGTCGCTCGGTGAACATGCGCAGGTACTCTTCCCCTCCCCGTTCCACCGCGGCCCGAAGATACTCTTCGGCCTTCGCCCCATCCCCCGTCAAACGGCTGTGTAAGGCAAGTCCCAGGTAAGCATCCGGATCGCTGTCATCCAGGCACTGCGCTGCCCGAAGCAGGTCGCCGGCTTCCTCAACGTCCCCCGTCCCGAGTAACACAAGCCCCAGGTTGATCATCGCCCTTGCATAACCGGACGACAATGCCAGGGCTTGTCGATAATACCCGACTGCTTCCTCGTACTCGCCGGATCTCTCAAATGCGACACCCATAGCATTCAGCACCCGCGGATCCCCCGGCATCTTCTCAAGCGCCCGGCGATAGCAGACCATGGCAGACCCCGGTCTGTCGGCCTGCAGATAGGAATGGCCAAGATACAGGTATGTCTCCCGCAACTCGCCCCGCGGCTCGCCAACCAGAGATAGCGTGAACGATTCAATTGCCTCGTCGCACATGCCGCGGCTCAGGTAGTACTGCCCCACTGTCCAGAATTCCTGCCGGAAATTGTCCGGCCTGATTCCGTACCAGTCAGGAAGGACAACCAGGCCAAGCACGCAGATCATCGCACCATGCGCCACGAGCTTTCTTCGCGACCCGCGCAACATGTCAGCGAACCTTGCCACTCCGTGCGCGGCCAGCGGGATCAGGCCGACAACCACGGGAAGCCTCAACCTGGCGCATACGAAAAACGCTACGATTGACAGCATGAAGGCCGGGACAAAGAGAATCAGCAGAACAGAGGCGTGGGAGGGTCGTCTCAGAACGGTCAGGACAAGACCATACAACGAAAAGACGGCGAGTATCCCGTAGCTCACCGGCAGCACGCGAAGCAGGCGCGAATAACGCTTGCAGAAGTAGTAGTTCTTGTTGTTCTTCGCTTCATAATCATTCCAGAAGAGCATCGCCTTTCTGATGGTCAGCTTCAGCCATGCTCCCTTGTGCCGGCGAATTTCTTCCCAGGCCATTCGGTACCAGAACTCCGACACCTGCGATGCTGAGAGAGTCGTCTTTGCAACCTCCTCGAGCTTGTCTTTTGAATGCATCTCGACGGTATCGCGATAATCTTCAACAGGCCGATACGTCGTCACCGCAGGAGGAGGAAGTCCCGCTCGCGCCGGATCCTGGCCGACGGTATTGCCAAGGTAGAAGTTGATTCCCCCCTGCGACGAGACGAGCACAAAGTCTCCCGCGGCAACGTAGTTCCTGACTGCCGTGCATCCGACCAGCACTGCAACCGGAAGGATAATCAGAAACGCGCCCCCTACGCGCCTCAACCATCCGCGCATACCGGGCAGGAAAAGAGACCAGCAGAAGACGACGGGAACGAACGGAAGAATATTCGGTCGCGTTATCACCGCCAGACCCAATGCCGTTCCACCCGCAACCGACATGAGCAGCGACCCGCGCAGGCTGCCTCGAACGAGCAGCGCCAGCGCCAGTGCAATCAAGAGTGTGAAAACTGAGACAATCAGGATTTCTCCTTCGTAGAAGATCAATGGCCCGTAGCAGGCCGAGACCAGCCCGGCAATCAGACCTGCGCGCCGACCGAATGCACCCTCCGCAATCAACATCAGGAGCACACAGGTGAGAGCCCCCAGCAGGTGCTGGATGAGTCTGATAAGAAAGAACCGGTGCTCAACGCTGAACGAGTAAACCGTCCCCAGGAACAGCGGGTACAGCGGGGCCCGGAAATATGCCTCATCGTGGGATGCATGGCCCTCCGCTATCTGCACGCCGAGATTGTCGAGGTAGACCTCGTCCAGTACCGGATAATGAAAATAGGGAGACTCAGAATTCTCGCAGAGATACAGAAGGCGCAGCAAGAGCGCGACGGCAAATACCAGGAAGCTCCTACGTCCTATGCTCACGACAGACCTTCTGCAGGTTGGAATAGTACTTCCAGAACAAACTGATCCCGCCGATGTCCCGCCGCTATTCCGGCGTTTCCGGGATATCATCGTCTTCCGGCTCAACAGTAGTCGCGGCCACCAGCCGGTCGCCGGCATCAAGGTTGATCAGCCTTACGCCCTGAGTCGCCCGACTGATAACCCGTATATCGCCGACTGCCATCCTGATCATCTGGCCATTTGCGCTGATCAGCATGAGCGCATCCTTCTCTCGCACGGCGTGCGCCCCGACAACAAGTCCGTTTCGTTCGCTCGCACGAATGGCGATGACACCGGTCCCACCACGGTTCTGGACCCGGTACTCATCGAAATTCGTACGCTTGCCGTATCCATTCTCTGTACAGGCCAGGAAGGTGCAGTCCGGCAGAACCATATCCAGCGCCACAACTTCATCGTCCTTCCTCAGTGAAATCCCACGAACCCCGCGGGTAGCCCTTCCCTGGTCACGCAAAGCGGTCTCGGCAAACCGAATGCTCATCCCGCGAAGCGTGGCAATTATCGCCTCGTCCTTGCCACTGGTGAGCTTGACGCTTATGAGGCTGTCACCGGGATCGATATTGATGCCGATTACGCCTTCCTTGCGCGGGTTGCCGTAGGCGCTCAGGTTGCTTCGCTTGACAACGCCCTTCCTGGTTGCCATCAGCAGGTGTTTGTCGTCCGTGAATTCGCGCACTCGTATCATTGCCGCTATCGTCTCGTCACTCTTGACGTTCAGCATGTTCACTATCGCCTTGCCGCGTGCGGCCCTTCCGGCTTCGGGCACGGCATAGACTTTCTCCCAGTAGACCCGTCCGCCCGACGTGAAGAACAGGATGTAGTCGTGCGTATTCGCCACGAACATGTGCTGGACATAGTCCTCCTCCTTCGTCTCCATGCCCGCAACGCCTTTCCCGCCGCGGCGTTGAGCCTTGTAGGTGTCAATGGGAACACGCTTGATATAGCCGCCATGGCTTATCGTGATGATGCAACCGCGGTCGGCAACAAGATCCTCGATCCGCATCTCGTCCTCGGCCGGAGCAATATCCGTCCGTCTCCGATCGCCGAATCGCGTCTTGATATCGAGCAACTCGTCCTTCACAACGCCGTAGATCTTGCTGTCGCTACTGAGCAGATCGGTGAGAAACGAAATGAGCTTAATGAGTTCGAGGTATTCGTCTTCGACCTTCTTGCGTTCCAACCCGGTAAGCTGGTACAGGCGCATGTCCAGGATGGCGTTCGCCTGGATCTCGGTGAATTCGAACCGGCTTATCATTTCCGTTCTTGCTTCGTCCCGGTTCTTCGCGCCGCGGATCAGCTTGACGATGGCATCGAGATTATCGAGAGCCTTCTTCAGCCCTTCAAGTATGTGCGCCCTGGCTTCTGCCTTCTTCAAGTCGAACCTGCACCTGCGCGTCACTACTTCCAGGCGGTGCTTCGTGAAGCAAAGCATCATTTCCTTCAGGTTCATTACCTTCGGACGCCCCTCGTGAATCGCCAGCATAATGGCGCCAAAGGTGGTTTGAAGCTGCGTGTGTTTGTAGAGGTTGTTGAGTATTACCTTCGGGATAACACCACGCTTCAGATCTATGATAACCCGCATGCCTTCCTTGTTCGATTCGTCGCGGATATCGCTGATGCCTTCCATTGCCTTGCGTTGAACCAGATCGGCAATGTTGATGATAAGGTTGGCTTTGTTCACCGTGTATGGAAGCTCGGTGATGATAATCGATTGCTTCCCCTGCTTTCCTTCCTCAATCATCGCACGGCCGCGCACCCTCATCTGGCCCCGGCCGGTCTTGTACATCTGCGCAATAGGCGCCGTGCCACAGATTATTCCGCCAGTCGGAAAGTCCGGCCCCTTAACATGCTTCATCAGGTCGGCAACGGTGGTCTTTGGATCGTCGATCAGTACGACCATGGCATCGATTACTTCGCAGATGTTATGCGGCGGAATGTTTGTCGCCATTCCCACCGCTATGCCGGACGACCCGTTCAACAGCAGGTTCGGTATCTTCGCCGGCAGAACGAGTGGCTGCATCAGCGATTCGTCGTAGTTTGGTCCGAAGTCGACGGTGTCCTTATCAATATCTGCCATCAACTCCTCGGCAAGCCGTTCCATGCGCACCTCAGTGTAGCGCATTGCCGCCGGCGGATCGCCATCAACGGATCCAAAATTGCCCTGCCCGTCGATCAGAAGGTAGCGAAGGGAGAAGTCCTGAGCCATGCGCACCATGGTGTCGTATACTGCCTGGTCCCCGTGCGGATGATACTTACCGATAGTGTCGCCGACCACGCGCGCCGACTTCTTGTACGGTCGGTTATGATGGTTGCCCAGTTCCTGCATAGCAAACAACGCCCGCCGGTGCACCGGCTTCAACCCATCTCTGGCATCGGGCAGGGCACGACCGATAATGACGCTCATCGAGTAGTCGATGTAGGAGTACCTCATCTCCTCTTCGATGTTGATGTCTTCGACTCTTCCATCAATTGTAGGTTCTTCGCTCATATTCTTTCACTGATGCTGCGTGGTATCCTGTTTTCTCTCCGGCTCTTCATCCGGAATGATCATGCGTCTCCGTGACTTGCGTCACACATCCAGACTTCGCACGTTCAGCGCATTCTCCTCAATGAACAACCTGCGGGGCTCCACCTCGTCCCCCATGAGTACCCTGAACATTTCATCAGCCGCAGCAACGTGTTCCAGCACGACTTTCAAGAGTTTGCGCTTCTCCGGGTTCATCGTGGTCTCGAAGAGCTGATCGGGATTCATCTCACCAAGTCCCTTGTATCGCTGCACCGTTATCCCCTTCTTGCCGATTTCTCGGACGGTATCCAGCAACTCGCTCAGCGAAAAGACCTGCCGTTCGGTGTCATCATCATCAATCAGGCTACACAACGGCTTGTCGCCCCCTTCGTACTGGTTGATGCTGAAGCCCTTTTTCTCCAATGCCGTAATAAGTCGCCCCAGTGACTGTGCGGCGAAGACCTCAATCCAACTGAAGGCGGATTTGTCCTCCTCATTGGTCTCTTCATCATCAGAGAATATCTGTAGCTGCCGGCCTATCTGTTTCTCGACATCCACCCTAAGCTGTTTCAGTTCTGCATCCGTATAGGCGAAGTGACGCGTTCCATCCCCGGCTATGGTTACGAGGTAACGCGGGAAGGAACCCGTGTCCGGCTTGCGCTGGTGGAGATACTCCTGCAGGCCGATTCCTTTCCTCATCAGCGACTGGGCAATCTGCTCAACGCGGGTCAGGTTTTCCAGAATGCCGGTCAACTCGCGGCCCTTGAAGATCTTGCCGTTGAACTGCAATGAAACTCTGCTCACCGCATGCTCGAACAGCTTGCGGGTCATTTGCTCCTCGGAATCGACGTATTCTTCCTTCTTGCTCTTGCTGATCTTGTAGAGAGGTGGCTGGGCCAGAAAGATGTAGCCACGCTCAATGAGTTGGCGCATCTGTCGGTAGAAGAATGTGAGGAGCAGCGTCCTGATATGGGCGCCGTCCACATCAGCGTGCGTCATGATGATGATCTTGTGATAGCGAACCTTGGCAATATCGAATTCGTCTTCGCCGATCCCGGCTCCGATGGCCGTGATAAGCGTTCGGATTTCTCTGTTGTTCAGGATCTTGTCGAGCCGCGCTTTCTCCACATTCAACACCTTGCCGCGCAGCGGCAGGATGGCCTGGCATTCGCGATCCAGCCCCTGTTTCGCAGAACCCCCGGCGCTGTCGCCCTCGACAATATACAACTCGCATTTCGCCGGGTCCCGTTCGGAACAATCCGCCAGCTTGCCCGGCAACGAAGCGCTGTCGAGGGCTCCCTTCCTGCGCGTCAGGTCGCGCGCCTTCCTGGCCGCGATCCTGGCCCTCACAGCAACAAGCGCCTTTTCGACAATCCGCTTGGCAACCGACGGATGCTCTTCCAGGTAAGTGCTCAGCTCCTCGTTGACGACGGACTCGACTACGCCCTGTACTTCGCTGTTGCCAAGCTTGGTCTTCGTCTGCCCTTCGAACTGGGGGCTCGGCACCCTCACACTGATAATAGCGGTCAGCCCCTCGCGGATGTCCTCGCCGGACATCGCGTCCTCGTTTTCCTTTACCAGCTTGTTCGTCTTAGCATAGGAATTGACCGTGCGTGTCAAGGCCGACCGGAACCCGCTGAGGTGAGTGCCACCTTCTATCGTGTTGATATTGTTCGCATAGGAGGTGATGCTTTCATTGTAAGCGTCGGTGTACTGCATCGCGATTTCGACCTGTAAGCCATCGCGTTCACGCGCGATGAAGATGACTGAAGGATGCAGCGACAGCCTGCCACGGTTCAGGTGCTTGACAAACTCCTCAATCCCACCTTTGTAGAGAAACACCTCCTCGCGCGCCGGATCTTCCTGGACCAGGTGTATCTCCACCTCCCGGTTAAGATACGCCAGCTCGCGCAGACGGTTGGCCAGGATATCCCACTCGAACTTCGCCGTGGAGAATATGCTGCTGTCCGGCAAGAAACTGATGCTGGTTCCGGTTCCCTTCGTCTTGCCGATGGTCACCAGCTTCGAGACAGGTCGGCCCTTTTCGTACCGTTGGTGATACACCTCTCCGTCCCTGCGGACCTCCACCTCGAGCCATTCGCTCAAGGCGTTCACGCAGGATACGCCCACCCCATGCAGGCCGCCGGAAACCTTGTAGCTGCTATTGTCGAACTTGCCGCCCGCGTGCAAAGTCGTCAACACCACTTCCACAGCCGGTTTCTTCTCGGTCGCATGCATATCGACGGGAATCCCGAGTCCATTGTCGGTGACCGTGATGGAGCCGTCGGAGTTGATTCTTGTCTGGACCCTTGTGCAATGGCCTGCCAGCGCCTCATCAACACTGTTGTCAACCACCTCGTAGACGAGGTGATGCAGACCACGTTGGGCCGTGTCACCCACGTACATTGCCGGACGCAAACGGACAGCATCAATTCCCTCAAGAACGGTGATGTTTGTCGCGTCGTATTTGGCTCCCTGCTTGATATTGGACATACCTATCCTTCCCCCCCGGAATGAGAATAAATATACGTAACAAAGGGCTTCTGGAGCAAGCTAAACTCGATCAAAAGACGACATAATAATGGGCTTTCCCGGCATACTTCCCGGGGTGAAGATCCATGCCTCGCGGACCCATTTTGCGACCTCGATTCAGACGTTCGAACGGAAGAAGGGAATCATCTCGCAAAGGCGCAGAGATCGCGAAGGAGAAACTGCGATTGACCTGAGACCGTGGCACGCGCCGCGCCCTACGTTTGCTGGCCGAAGGGAAACGATTATAATTCAGTTTTGCGAAGCAAAACTTTCTAGCAGACCTAGGACTTTGATCGCCCGTCAGGGCGAGCTAAGTACGACGGGCGGCTAGGAAAGATGATGCGTTCGAGTTCGGACATGGATGTGACAACGAAATCGGCATCCTGTCCGAAGAACGGTTTGCCGGGATTCTGATAGAAACACGTTTTCGTACCCGCGCCGCGCCCGCAGTCGATATCATCCACATAATCGCCCACTACCAGGACGTCTGATGCATGCACGTTCCACCCGCCAAGGATGTGAAGAACCGGGCCCGGGTCCGGCTTCACGGACTCAAATTCGCGTGTCACGATCATATCCACATCTATTTGGAACCTTGCAAGGAGGTAGTCTACGCTCCTGCGCACGTTCCGCGTCAGAACCCCTACCTTGATTCCAGACCGGCGGCATCGGGCCATCAATTCAGATGCGCCGTCCTGCAACTCGAGATGCTCCAGGGCCCTGGTTTCATGTCGCTCGATTACCGACCATGCACGGTCCTGGGCTACCGGGCGCAGCTTCCTGATTGCCTCCAGGAGATCGCCGGTCGGCATGCCGAGTTCATCCCGGATTTCCTGGAAGTTGATGAACGGCCTGGTGATGGTGCCGTCCATATCGAATATTACGCCTTTGAACCGAGTTGTCACAGATGGGTCCCTTGCTGGTCAGCCATTCTGGCACAACCCGTGGGTCCGGCCAATCGCGCAGTTGGGACCAAAGGGAGGTTTCCGTGTTCGGGTGTCAGGTGTCCAGTCAGAACATAGGTAACGCACTAATCGTAATCGTCCTCGTCCTCAGGCCCGAGCGCACAAGCGCCTCGGGCCGGTCGTCGTCCTCGATGTTCATTTCCCCTTTTCGAGGACGAAGGACGAGGACGAGTAAGGAAATCGCGAAGCCCGCCCTTGCTGCGGTTGCGCCTTGTCCTGCAGGTGACCATGCTGTAGCATTCGCTCAGAACCGAATGACTACCCCGAAAGGAGACATCATGGCCGACCCGAAACGAAAGAAGAAGTCCTTGAAGAAGATTGGACTCAGTGCCGTGACGATCTTCCGAATCGTGAACCGCAAGGGATATGCCGCGGTTGCAAAAGGCAACCTGACGGAAGGCAGAACGGTATACCAGGCTTACAGCAGACTCGTGAAAGCCTGTCGGCGAGGCGGATATGAGCTGCCGATCAGGAAAGCGCCCGATCTGCCGAAGCCGAGATGAGTTCCGATAGTCTTGCATAATGGACGGCATTAGAGTCTTCAATCGACCAAGGAAGAGGTGATCTCAGCATGACAAACGAGCCACAGAGTGTGATGCCGGAAGGAACGGGTCACATCCTTATCGTGGATGATGACGAGTCGGTTCGGGAATTCCTTCAGAGGAC
>SPBP01000268.1 GCA_004525935.1 Lentisphaerales bacterium
ATACTAGCAGGGCTAGAACTTTGCTCCGACGCAGGAGGTGCTAAGTCCGACGCACTGCTAGGCGCAAATTGCCGCTGCGCAGTCGCGACCTCGCACATAGCATGGACGAAGTCTGGCAGTGTGCCGGAACCAACAGCACATCAGCAAGAAGATCTAATCCTTCGCGATGCTGTGCTCAGTTCCCAGCGGGTCCGTGTTGAGTTGCTCTGCCTCACGCCCCGTTGACTATCTGCCCGCAAGGCTTGCTTTCAATTCGGCGGCATGTACAATGGCGCGCACTTGATATAATGCCAAACGTACTTATATTCGATTTTGACGGAACGATTGCTGATACGTATCACTACATTGTGAACATCAGCAACTCTCTTGCGCCTGAGTTTGGCTACAGCCTGATCCGGTCGGATGAAGTCGATGCACTGCGCGATAAGACTATTAAGGAAGTGATACGGCATCTGAAAGTTCCTATCCTGAAGATCCCGGCGATTGTTGCCAGGGGAAAGAATGACTTTCTTAAGGATATTTCCCAGGTGCAGCCGGCGCACGGGCTGATCGATGTGTTGCATGAATTGAAGAGATGCGGGATGCGAATGGGAATACTGTCATCGAATACGGCGCTGAATATCACACGATTCCTTGAGTCGCATCGATTGACGGAGGTATTTGATTTCATCCAGAGCACGTTCATGATCTGGAGTAAGAATATCTCAATCCGAAAGATTCTTATGACGAAAGGGCTTAGCGTTAATGACGTCCTTTACATTGGCGACGAGGCGCGGGATATTCTTGCGGCGAAGAAGGCAGGCGTCAGGAGCGTCTCGGTAACTTGGGGATATAACTCAGCCGTTCCGCTCGAAGCGCATGAGCCTGATTATCTGCTTTCACGGCCCGAAGAACTTCTCCAGTTCTGCCATGCCGGCGGCTGAACAAATAGGCCAGGGGGACCATCTCAGGCAGATGCGGGGGATCAAGTTGCAGCACTTCGGCTGTACCAGACTTCGGCTCCTTGCATATCGCTGACGACAAGCCCGGCAGGGATACTGCGTGGATCATTGATGAGCGTTTCAACGACTTCGCGCTTGGCGGGTCCGGAAGCAATGAAGATGACGCGGGCTGCATGCCGGATGAAGTCTGAAGTAACAGATACCCGATCGGGTGGATCGCCTCTGCGTATGGGAATCGCATATGTCCCGGTCTTGGGCATGGCATCTTCAAGCGTGAACAGGGATGCGGTATGTCCGTCAGCGCCGAGCCCCATAAGCGCCAGTCTGATTGTGCCACCCGATGTTAGGAATTCTGACAGTTCACTATTGAAGGCATCGGCTGCGCGGTGAAGCGGCAAGTGAGTGTTTACCTTCAGGATATGACTCTTGGGCAGACGCAATGGAGCCAACTCTCGGCTGATGTTACCGTAATTGCTGCCTGGTGAAGTGTACGGAACCATTCTTTCATCAGTCAGGATAATCCTGGAGTTCGGGCAAACCCGAAAGCGTCGGTAGGCCATGGCTCGATAGGCAGGCAATGGGGTTTGCCCCCCGGCGAGCAATACTGCGTGGGGAGTGGAAGCTGGTTCAGCCATGGCCTTTCGCAATAGATCGGCGGCCGATTCAAGCAGGATGGCGCGTGAAGGGTACGGAACAGACTTCATTCGGCATCCGGATCCCAGCCCAAAGGATACAGTTCGGGCTCTCTTCCACTTTCGTCAATGTCTCGAAGTACCGGGGTGAAGATGTCCCATGCCGCGTCAAGCTCGTCCTTCCGAATAAACAGGCTGCGATCATTCTGCAACACATCAAGCAGCAGGCTGTCGTAAGCATCCGGAATAGTCGTCTTGAACATCGATTGGTACTTCAGGTTGAGATCGGTTTGCGTCAGAACAAGATTCAAACCGGGTTCCTTGCTGGTGATGGTGAGGTACAGGGCCTCGTCAGGCTGTATGCGCGCCACTAACTCGTTGCCCGGCAGGCACGGGGGTTGATCGCAGAAGATGTTTTCAGCTACGGGTTTGAAAGTAATGCGCAGTTCGCTCATTCGTGTATTGAGCCCCTTGCCAGCGGAGAGAATAAACGGAACTCCACGCCATCTGTCGTTTTCTATACGCAGTTTGATCCGAGCATATGTTGCGGTGCGGGAGTTTCCAGCGATGCCCGGTTCTGATCGGTATGCTGTCCCGCTAGCGACGTTGCCTGTGCTGTACTGACCGATTGTGACCTCCTCAGGGGAAGGAGGGACGATGCTCTGCAGCAAGGCCACCTTCGCATCTCCGACATCCCTTGCGCCGTCACTTACGGGTCTTTCCATAGCGCTCAAAGCGAGTATCTGGGCGAGATGGCTTTGTATTACGTCCCTGATTATCCCATAATTATCAAAATAGCCCGCGCGCTGTCCGACTCCGATATCTTCCTTCCATGATATCCGGATCTTTTCGATGAACCTGCTATTCCACAGCGGTTCAAAGATGGCATTTGCAAAACGTATAACCATCAGGTTCTGAACTACTTCTTTCCCGAGATAGTGGTCAATACGGAACGTCTGAGACTCGGGGAAGATCTGTGCCAGATCTGCAGAGAGTGCGTCTGATGTGCGCCGATCGCGCCCGAAGGGCTTCTCTATAACTACGCGAGGCCAGGTGTCATGTGAGCCACATCGCACTAGTCCGGCATCGGCAATAGCATGAGCTACGGAGCTAAACAGGAACGGAGGAATGGCCATGTAGAAGACGACCCTCTCGGATTCATGAGAACCGGCTCTGATGGCCGCATAAAGGTCAAGAAATGAATCTGATGCGTTGTACGAGCCGGAAACGTAGAAACATCGCGCAAGAAACTCGGTAATTCTGTCCTTGCAGGATTCGGCCGGAGCGTATCGGCAGGTCAACTTCTCGGCAATCGATGCGCGGAACGCAGATGCGTCGAAGTTTGATCTAGCGAAGCCGTAGATCGAGAAGTCGGGCGGAAGAAGGCCCTGGCAGTAGAGAGAGAAAAGGGAAGGATATATCTTTGTTCGAGCCAGGTCGCCCGATGCCCCCATAACGACGAGAGTTACGGGGTCAGCGGAAACCGCTTGAACGTCAGGATGCATGCAGGTCGATGTACCCTATGCTACTTGCTGTCAAGCTTCTGACTGAGCCAGGCAATATGTTGCAGTTCCTCGGCGATAATAAGGTCGAGCTTATCACGACCAAGCTGCTGGAGTGTAACGATCTTCAGACCGGAATAGAAGACAATCGAGTCCTTTTCAAGGCCAATGGCAGTAGTTGCGATCTGTTGGAAGGTCTCATTGCCTGCCAGTATGGCGGAAGGGTCGCGCTTGGGGTCGAAAACGTAGCCGCTTGCGATCGCCTGAAGGTAGAGAGATCCTTCGCCGTCAGGGTCGTGCGCCGTAGATTCGGAAGCGCGATCAGGCAAAGCATTCTTCAGTTCCGTAAATGTCGCCAGATGCTCATCTTCCTGATCGGCAAGTTGGCGCAGGAATGAAGCCTCTGCGGGATTGGAATCGGCAGCCTTCCTGTAGAACCGGGCGCCGTTGCGTTCGATCTGTTGCGCCATTTCAAACGCCTCAGCAGCATTGAATACTATGGGCATAGTTTATTCCTCCACGTTTGTTGGATTCAGAAATGCGCCTATGCTTTCCAGAGCCCGTGCAAGTTGCAGTATTCCCTTGCGGAAACTCCGTCGGCGTCGGCGCAATCAAATTCCGCGACAGGCTTATCGCCAGGCTTTAGAAACCGACGAATCACAGAATTGCCGGCTATTAGCTGTATCCACTCAATGTAGTGCTTCTCCTCCATCGGATGCTGAACGCTGCCGACGGTTACCGTGACACCCCTGTCAGTCTTTTCTATGACCGGAACGTGCTTTTCCTTTGCGGCATCAGTCGTGTTCTCAGTCATAAGGGCCATTGGCTGATCGCAGCAGACCAGTTGCCCGGCACCTTCATGAATCATTTCGACCATATTGCCACAGACCATACATTTGTACACCTGCAGTTTCTTCGTCATCATG
>SPBP01000384.1 GCA_004525935.1 Lentisphaerales bacterium
GAGAAGAGGCTGAAAGCTGAAAATAGTCACTTTTCCCGCTCCTTCACTTTCTTGGCGCTTCCGGGTTTTCCGGGTGTTTTTCTATTGGCTCTCACAGCAAATGCATAGGCACTCATCGACCAAGCGGGTGGAGTAAGTGTGCCGTTTAAGAAGGCGTTTAAGTGTGTTGGAGATTAGAGTAGAGATCAGAGACATTATTCGTTGAAGGTTCAAGGTTGCAGAGGGACCATGGAGATCTGGCCTAAAACTCTTTCTCCAAATCACGCCAAGTGCTCAAGCTGTTCTCGAACGATGGGCAGATCATTGCTTATGGTCTGCCAGACTATTGCGGAGCTGACACCGAAATATCCATGAATAGGGCGGTTTCGAATGCCAATCAATTTGTGCCATTCAATTGCATTGTGTTCTGATTTTAAACCGTCCGGTAGCTTCGAAGCTGCCTCGCCGAGAACTTCGAAGTTGCGTAGCACCGCATCGATTACCATTTCGTTGCTGAGGAAATCCTTCTCAGAAAGGCCTTCGGTATACACAAAGATCTTCTGAAGGGCTTCTCTCATGTCCTCGATCAGGACAGCGCTTGAACGTTCAGACATAGATTAGATCTTTCGCGATCAGGTCCCGGTAACGAGGTTTGAGCCCGTCAGAAGGGACTACATCAGCGTGAATCCCAAGCCGGGATTCTATGGCCTCGGCAAGCACGACAAAATCCACACACTCCGTGCCCGTGAATTATCACACAATTTCATCGGCCCACAATTGCTCGAGGAAGTTCCGCCAAGGCAACACTTCGATGCCGGAGTCGGTCTTTCGTGGTTCTGATTCCTGACACACGACGATGGCTCGCCTGACGGGCGTGTCGCCCATTAGTGCCCTCAGTCCGGATGTATGCTTCTCGTGCACCCGAGCAGAACTCTTGACCTCAATGGCCACGTCCATATTGCCCAGAATGAAATCCACTTCTATCCCGGTACTAGTGCGCCAATACGCAATGTCCAACTCGGGGTTTCGATAGGCCCGGTAGGCGCGCAGTTCCATGAGTATGTAGTGCTCAAACGCCTGGCCGAACTCCGGTGTCCCCGATTGAGGAGTCCGACGGGCAAGGTAATTGCACAGCCCAACGTCAAACAGGTAGAACTTTCCGGCGCCTATCAAGCGCCGCTTCTCTGACCTGCGCCACGCGGGTAGAGTGAAGCCAAGCAACGTGTCTTCCAGAATCTCAAAGTAACTGCGAACGACCTTGGCGCTAACGCCCGCTTCCCGGGCAACGTTCGCGTAGTTCAAGAGCTGTCCAGAACTCAAGGCACATGCACGTAAGAAGCCGGCAAACACAGGAAGACTCCGTACGGCCGCCTCGGAAGCAATCTCTTGCTGAAGATAGTCCCCTGTATATGCCCTGAGATCGCTCAGAGGATCTGATGAAAGCAGGTGCGAGGGCAGCAACCCGGATATCATAATCGATTCAATATCGAACCCAGTAATCTCAGGATATGCCAAGGGACACATCGTGAAACGCCAGGCCCTGCCGCCGAGAAGGTTGGCATGTGCTCTCCTGAGCTTGCGAGCACTCGACCCGGTCATAAGGAAATTGACCGCAGTATTCTCTATCATCCAGTGTATCTCATTAAGAAGCTCCGGCAGCATCTGGATCTCGTCAATAACGACCAACCCTGAATGGTCCTTATAGCGCTCCCGGAGAAGCGAAGGACGCGATGCATACTCGGCAAAGACATCCGTCTTCAGAAGGTCGATTAGTATCGCGTCCTGACAGTGTCGGCCCAGCCAATACGTCTTGCCAACCTTCCTCGGCCCCCACAGAAATGCAGATCGGTCACGAGGCAAATCAATGGACAACAGTCGCTTACTTATCTTGCTCATAAAGGTAGTTTATCTAGATATTCTTTCCAGTCAAGGAGCTTTATCTCCCCCGGGCCATCCGCCTTCTGCCCTTAAAAGGCTTTAGGGGACGTCCCTTGCAAGTGATTGCTGTACAATCGTTTGCTCATTTATTCGCGCACCAGCCACTCGCGGCGAAATCGGGGTCAGCCCTTCACAATACACTTACTCGGCTTGAGTCAGTATCTTTCTGCTCACCACGAAGAGAAAAAGGAAGAAAGGGCTGAGGGATGAAAGCTGAAAGCTGAAATTAAGTCGGTGGGCGGTTAGTCGGTGAATCCGTTGGCAGTTGGCAAGGCGATTACGCATTCACAGGCATACACTTAACGTCATATTCATTGAAGAGCTTGTCGTTAGTAAGAATTGTCAGGTTACGGTTGACTGCTGTCGCGATGATCAGGCGATCAAGATGAAGGCACAGGTGTCAAGCAGCAGATCCATCACAAGCCCCATTCAGCAAGCTCTGAATCGGACAATGGCAGAAAGGCATCCGGTGCCGCGACAATTTTCTTTGATGTCTTCGTTCCAAATGCCGGGCGCTTGCTTGGCGCTCCTCGCAATAATGTGATCAATACATGCGCGTGCGACGGGAGTCGACTGGTATCATATCCCTTGATTACGCCGTTCTCGATATCGGCTTCAATTGTCGCATACATAGGCCACCTCCATCCGTTTTCGCGGTGGTTTCCTTGCTATTAATCTCATTGATGAACAGGGATAAAGTAGCAGGTTCTGGAGCCAGGGGCGATAGGAAAGTTCAGCAGTTGGTGGTTGGCGGTGAAATCATTAAGAAAACGCTGAAACGCTGAAAGGCTGAAATTGGGGAACCGAGTCAGCTTTTCAGCATTTTCTCCCCTTTTTCTCCCCGGTTCTGTCAAGAATCCTGCCCCAGTCGTAGGGCTAATCA
>SPBP01000479.1 GCA_004525935.1 Lentisphaerales bacterium
GAGTGACAGTAGTCTCAAAACATGCCAGACTTTCAAGACACTGCATAGTATGACGGGCCGGGAGGAAAACCAACCGCAATGCACTCAGAGCCGGAATTCATACAGCGCCTGTACCGGATGCGTACGTTCGGAATCAAGTTGGGACTCGACCGCACGAACGCGCTGCTCGAGCGGCTCGGCAACCCCCATCTCGCAATAGCGGCAATACACATTGCCGGCACGAACGGCAAGGGGTCCGTCGCCGCGATGATCGAATCCGTCCTGAGAGAGGCAGGCTACCGAACAGGACTCTACACGTCGCCTCATCTTATCCGGCTCAATGAACGCATGCGGGTAGACGGCAATCCCATATCCGATGAAGAGTTGAAGGAGCTGGTCGAGCTTGTGGATAGCCATTCCGCAGCCGTCGCTAGAGAATATGGTGACGTTACATTCTTCGAGTTCACCACAGCGCTCGCGTTTGAATACTTCAGGAGACAACGTGTCGGCATTGTTGCACTCGAAACAGGCATGGGCGGTCGGCTCGACTCCACCAACGTCGTGTTCCCGCTACTGTCCGTCATCACCTCGATTGCTCTTGAACATGTAGAGCATCTGGGCTCTACGGTGCCGCAGATCGCGGCTGAGAAAGGCGGCATCATCAAGGAGGGCAGGCCGGTTGTGTGCGGAAAGCTCGACGAAGAGGGGCAAGCCGTAATCGGTCGCATCGCGCGTTCAACAGGTTCGCCCGTGATCGATGCCGCTGAATGGATATCGGTTCGGCGAGTGTCGCAGTCCATCGCAGGACAGAAGATCAAAATGACCTCGTGCGAGACCGACTATCCACCGTTGCTCCTTCCTTTGCTTGGGGAGCACCAGCTTGAGAACTTCGCAACAGCCGTCGCCGCACTCGAAACCGCTGCTGCCGCCGCATCTCTCGAGATCGAGCCGAAGACCATCAGCGCCGGGTTGTCACATGTCAATTGGCAGGCAAGATGCCAGGTGCTCTCTGAGCACCCCCCGATAGTGCTGGACGGCGGTCACAATCCCGGTGCGGCGCGTGTCCTATCTGCAACTATTCACGAATTAGCAGGAGGTTGCCCTACAGGACTCGTGCTCGGAATGTGTGGCGACAAGGATGTCCATAGGTTTCTGAAGCCATTTCGGGACATGGTTGCCCGGTGCTGGGTCGTTCCCCTTCGCAATGAACGTGGCATTGCTCCTGCCGAACTCTCGGCTGCCGCGGCGGGCATGGGTTGGTGCGTCAGTGAAATGGACTTAGCCGCCGCGATTGCCGATGCCCGTCGCTGGGCCATCGAAGAGAACGGGCTTGTCTGCATAGCCGGCTCGCTCTTTCTTGCCGGGGAAGTCCTCGCGTTGAAGGAAGAGGGCGTGCTCGAGTCTTGAGGGGGATACTGCTGACAATATGAGCAGCAACACGAAAACAGGTCACATAGAGGTGCTTGCCAGGGGTGTGTGTATTGTCGACCGTCATCTGCTCGTTTGCCATACGAAGGGAGCGGCCAATACGTACCTGCCCGGTGGTCACGTCGAGTTCGGCGAGACCAGCGCGGACAGCCTTACTCGCGAGATAATGGAGGAACTTGGCGGCTCTGCAACAGTCGAGCACTTCCTTGGCATAGTCGAACATGCCTTCATACAGAAGACTGTGCCGCATTCCGAAGTGAACCTCGTGTTTCAGGTTCGCATAGACGGCCTCACCCCCGACATCCCGCCGCCGTCCATCGAAGATTACATCGAATTCAGGTGGATCCCTCTTGATCACCTGGCCTCCTCGGACCTTGAGCCGGCGCCGCTCAGACGGCTCATACCGGCATGGCAGGGCCGAAGCGTCGAACTCGATCTGTGGGACAGCACGCAGGCGCCTCACCCACGGCCCCGCCCGGGTACCGGACATTGATTCGACATCTGCCGGAACCTGTTGAAAATTGTGACGAACCCCGCTATAAAGAGACTTTATGCATTCACGCCAGGAACACAGCACGGGGTGGCAGTCTGTCCGCCTGTGGCGGAAGAAGGCAGACGCACCAGACTCCCAGCCACAGGCTGGTCCGCCTCTGGCGGAAAAATCTGGTACATAAAGAGTTGTTAGTTACGAGCAAGA
>SPBP01000347.1 GCA_004525935.1 Lentisphaerales bacterium
AGAAACTTCACTATTGCCTCTTTGATGTTGACGGAAATACCTGCAAAATGGCTGCCTACACGCTGGCAGGTGAAGTAATCGACACCCGCGAATGGCTGGCCAGAGATCCTGGTAAGACTCAGTTCAGATGAATCGATTGCCCGCATGAATGATTTTGGAATAAGCAACAAAAACAATGCAATAAGCATCCACATTGTTCCGTTATACGAATAGTGGGACGTACAAAGAAACAAGGAGGTCCAGAATGACCAGACTAATTACAACACTAGGGTTGGCGTGTGTGCTGATCCTCACAGGGCTCAATGTCTACGCCAAGGGCCGGAAAGGCGCGCGAAAAGGTGGTGGCCAAGACCAAGGCCAGAGCGGGTCGGAATCAGCACAGCAGGAACAGACACAGGAGCAAAAACGCCAGCAGGCACAAGAGCAAAACCGCCAACAGACACAGGAGCAGAAACAAGAGCAGAAACGCGAACAGACACAGGCAATGATTCAGGCTTTTGATTCGGACGCAGACGGCGAGCTTTCCGACGAAGAACTTGGCGTTGCGCTCGAACTGTTTGAGGCATTACGCAAAGCCAACTCAGGCACTGAGTAGTCTTGCCAGGTTCAACAATAACGTCAGATAGATAGGTCTCTTGCGCGCATTTCTACTCGATCCATGTTGCTGCGCGGTAGAAGCCGCCGGTACTTAACGGTGCGGTATTTATGTAGAGCTCAACGGTGTCATTTCCGACGACATTCGTATGTTGAGTAACCCCGAGCCATACACCGGACAGCAGGTCCGGTGTTTCTTCCAGCGAATAGTACCTATTGAATTCGGAATAGTACTGCGGATTGAGCTCAAGAGCGAAAGTTGGCAGTAGTGTGCTTGGGGATTGTCAAGCCAGTCCTGAACAATGCCTGCCGGCAAAGGGAATACAGCCCAGGCATTGTTCGACAAGCTGGCAAACGGTGCGCTTGTGACGGCAACACCGTAGTTACCACCCGGGAATGCCCAGTCGTTAGTTGTGCGCTTGAACCAGGTCACGAGGCTTTCGTCCCAGGTATTCGTGAGCTGATGAACGTATGCCAGTTGCTCAAGATTCAGGGAACCTGTGTTATTAACGTAAAGATGCAGTTCGGCCGAATTGACGGTGCTGCCTGAAGGTATCCCGCCTACATCGAACTGAACCACGAACCGCGCGGTTTGCCAACAGTCTGCTCAGCCGGGTGTGAAATGCTGTGAATCCAGGAGCAGATTGGTGTTGGCACCGTAGTTAACGCTCGCGTATGGCGCGTGGTCGTAATAATAGACATAGCTGTCTTCACACCCTGTATATTCGTGAACACCTTCCTGCAATGTCACAACCGCTGCCTGAGAGCAGGATCCAACAATTATGAATAGTGCAGCGCCAGCAAGGCGGGTAATGCGCAGCCAGAACAAACCGGCATGCGACCTCCGCGTCTTCTTTTCGTGGTCAGGTAATCTCATAAATGCGTCTCGCTCAACAGCTAATGATCCGGTGCTTCAGCAGCAGGTTCCTTGTTCACTACCACATTTACACTTCGGTTCACTTCCAGTAAATAAGCTCCTTATGAAAGCTCTCGCACATCCTACCCCAGAGTCGACCGATAGGGCTTCGACCGGACAGTTCAAGGCACATGCACCGCATTCTATGCAAGCATCATGATATTTTATCACTGCTTTGCCTTCTTTGACAGAGAGCACTGAACGCGGACAAACGACTGCACACATTCCACAGCCGACGCACTTCTGCCTGTCGAGCTCCAGAGTGACCACATTCCTTAAGTAATTCATGGTCTATTCCGATCCTTTCATTTACCCATTCAAGGCGAACCAAAAACATGCACACCCCAGGCTATGGCGCCAGCCAGAACTGCCAATGCTTGAAGGGGTGCGGCTATTCGGGTTTCCTTTTTGACTCCCGAAGGTGATGTACACGCTGAGGCCCCTGCGAAAGTCATGGTCAGAAATGATGCAACTGCAGGGACAACGAGAAACACCGCAACAATCTCCCAAACGTCCGACCTTCCGATTCCAAAGACCAGAGTCAGCAGGCATGCACATGCCAAACCAACTTCTGCACCCTTTACCGAGAAACCTCGGCCCGGTAGATACGGAAGCAGTAATGGGCCCAGAAAAGAGCCGGCAAGCCAGGCAAGCGCCAATCCTATAACAGCAGTTCCGCCTCTTAGCCACGCTCTTTCAAGCGCAAAACCCGCACCTGTGAATCCCGCCACAAGGAGCGCTGCTAACATTGCGAAGAGTATGTGTTTCGAGGAGATGACGAGTTCTACGGGTGTCAAGATGGCCCGATCCATGAAGGCGAAAGAAATTGTTCTCATTTCAGGGGTTGCCTTGGAACCTGCTGTTAGAAAGGCCGGTATATCCTCCGCTCTGACAGGCCCGTAGATGACTTTGAACCCGAGTTCTTCCGACACCCTGTGAGCGGATACTCCCGAGGCGCCAAGTTGAGGGAGAATGAGCCGACGATGGTCGAGTATCTTGTCAAGTCCGCTGGCTTTCACGCGCTCAACGAGTTCATTCGTTCCGAATGTGCCTTTTCCCGCAGCGCACCAGACGTTGATTCCTTTGGTATCCAGAACGAGGATCCAGGCGTTTTGGTCGCTTAGCGCACAGCGAAGTTTGTCAAAGCTCATCTTGTAGTTGGCTGTAACAAATACGTTGGATGAACCGGAAGGCGAACCCACTGCATATAGACCCGGACTCACTCTGAAACTGTACCGCCCGATCCCGCACCTGACCCGTAACCAACCGAGCCTGTCACGAATATGGAGCTTCGTGGAGACTCTTGGTACATCACCCGCATCGGTGTGCAGTTTCCCCACCAGCCATTTAGCGACCGGAGTCGACCGCGTGGCACCACAAGTGCAGTTACATTTCGATGATTCTGTCTGTTTCATGCTATCACCAAGTTGACAACAATACGATTCGACACATCAGTCATCTCCATTATTCATCAGTTGATTCAGTTCGTCGAGCAGCCTTGTTCTGAGCCCGATCATATCGGGGGTGAAAGTGTTTCTGGGTCTGGGCATATTGAGATCCAAACTGAGCCGGATAGTTCCTGGTCGGGCCGTGAACAGCAGAATCCGGTCTGCCAGAGTCAGCGCCTCCTCAATACTGTG
>SPBP01000311.1 GCA_004525935.1 Lentisphaerales bacterium
CACTAGAGTCATGCGCAGGCGAACCCCTCGGGGTCCGTTGCATCAGTATATGACCTGCCTCCTGCTTGGAATCCTGAGCATAATCGCTGTATCGTACACGCAGGCAGCAGTTGTCACATTGCAGGAAGGCGTTCACCAATACACCGGATGCCAGGACAGCTATGTTTTCTACTATGGCCACCAGCCATTGAACAGTGGCAACTTCGGGAGCAATACCAATCTGCTTCTCGACTCTCAGCATTTCACACCTTATTGAACAGTCTGCTGGCACACCGCGCGTGTCGTGGTGAACTTCAACCTGGGCGGGATACCTTCAGGCAGCACCATCAATTCCGCCCGACTCCATCTCTATGTCATCAACACCAGCACGCAGAATCTTGACCAGCTGATCTACGTTCATCCGGTCACCAACAGCTGAGACAAAAGCTTCGGTACCTGGCTTAAACGTACGACAAACGACTGGGTGACGGCCGGAGGCAACTACGGAGCTTCCATCGCAACCGTACCATTTGCCGCCTTGACGAACGCGACCTGGGTTTCATTTCCTGTCCCGGCAGCACTGGTACAGGTCTGGTTCGATAATCCTCCAGGGAACCACGGCTTACTGATCAAGCCGGCATATGACGGCGATCCCGGCTTGAGCAACACCATGCACACGACAGCCAATTTCGCATCAAAAGAATATCCCGCTCCAGAACGGCGCCCGACACTTGAGATCGACTACACACCCCCCACCCCGGACGGCGACAACGACGGCATCATTGACACCTGGGAGGTCGCTTTTTTCTGGGGCACAAATGTCAGCAGTGGCGGAGCCGGCGCGGACCTCGATGGTGACGGGGCCAGTGATGCTGAAGAATATGTCGCCGGGACGGACCCGGCTGACGCGAATGACAATCTCAAGCTGGCTGTGGACCTGACAAATAACGAAGTCGTGATCTCGTTTCCCGCCATTCAGCTCAATCCGCAGTACTACACCGAATCGACCAGGTACTACTCATTGGCTCAGACAATTAGCCCGTCCTCCGGTCCTTGGCTCGACGTCGCGGAGCACACCAACATAGTCGGCCAGAACGCCGTCTCCTTCTACACAAATACCACACCCTCCAGTACCAGCGCTTTCTACCGCGCAAAGACATGGATCGAGTAACGGCCAATACGCGCACCTTGTATCCCTATTATAGAGGTCCGGACCCAAGGTTTTCATTCCGAAGCAAGAAAGTAACCTTGGTGTTCTCTGCACAAATCTTCTACTATTCCTCATTGCTTGTGTATCCGTGAAGAAGGCACACGATGGCGGAGAAGATTCTAGTTGTCGAAGACGAACCGGCAATCGCCGACAACATCACCTATGCGCTCCGGACAGAAGGTTTCGACTTTGCCTGGTGCTCAACCGCCGAAGAAGCCCTCGCCATTCTTGCAGAGAACGGAATCAGTCTGGTAGTTCTCGATGTCGGCCTGCCGGATCGCAATGGGTTCGATCTCTGCAAGCAGATACGCAAATCCTCTGCACTGCCCATCATATTCCTCACAGCCAGAACCGATGAAGTTGATCGTGTCGTTGGACTCGAAATAGGCGGTGACGATTACGTAGTGAAGCCGTTCAGTCCAAGAGAACTTGCTGCACGCGTTAAGGCTGTTCTGCGAAGATCTCCATCCACCGGAAATGCGACTGATGCTGCAGTGGTGAGTTCCCCGTTCGTCATAGACAGGACGAAGCTCAAGATATCCTATTTCGGCAAGCCCCTGGATCTGTCCCGCTACGAATACAAGATCCTGGAAGTTCTTGTCGGCCGGCCAGGCTGGGTGTTCTCGCGTGACCAGCTCATGGACCTCGTATGGCAAGAACCTGAAGCCAGCATGGATCGAACAGTTGATACCCACGTGAAAACGCTCCGTGCAAAACTGCGCACCGTCAAGCCAAAGCTCGACCCGATACAGACTCACCGTGGACTCGGCTATTCCCTTAAGGAGTCCCTGTGAAGATCCGGACCCGCCTGTTCATCGCGTTCCTGATCCTGGTGGGCCTTGGATTCTACAAGCTTGTGGACTGGATAACCGATGACCTCCGCCCTCGCTATCTTGAAACAATGGAAGAATCCATGGTCGATACTGCAACGATTCTCTCTTCATCCCTGGCTAACCAGGTGAACGACGGATCGATTGCAGTGGGCGATCTGCGCGCCATTTTCGATACCGCACACAGTAGACGATTCTCGGCAAAGATCTACGCGATGACCAAGACGAGCCTTGATATGCGCGTCTACGTCGTGGATCGGAATGGAACAGTTCTTTTCGATTCAGACAAGGGCAGGGACGAAGGCAAGGACTACTCGCAATGGAATGACGTAGTCCGGACCATGCGGGGTGAGTACGGGGCCCGGACAACCCACACAACGCCTGACGATCCCGCTACAGCTATCCTGCATGTTGCTTCACCGATCATTGTGGGTGATGAAATCATAGGGACATTAACGGTCTGCAAGCCGGCAGATAGCGTGGCGCTTTTCGTGGAAGCAGCAAAGAAAAAGATCATGCTGGCAGGCATTCTTGCCGCTATTGCGGTTGTCCTGCTCGGCGCCGTGGTGTCTTCATGGATAACCTCGCCAATTGAAAAGCTTACTGATTATGCAAAGGGCATCCGCGATGGTCAGCGAGTCTCGCCGCCAAAGCTCGGGCGAAACGAGATCGGCGCCCTTGGCACCGCATTTGAGGAAATGCGCGATGCGCTGGAGGGCAAGCAGTATGCGGAGAAGTACGTACAGACGCTCACGCACGAAATGAAGAGCCCCCTGTCGGCAATACAGGGCGCAGTTGAATTACTTCAGGAAGATATGCCACCCGAACAAAGGCGACAATTTCTTGGCAATGTGCGTGCTGAATCTGCGCGCATCCAGGATCTTGTCGAACGATTGCTCCAGCTCTCTGCTTTGGAAACACGCAAAGAACTCCGGGATGTAGAACAGATCGATCTGCTCAAGCTGCTTCGGGAAGTCCTGGAGAGCATGACCCCGTTGTTTGCTGCCAGGGGGATTACTGTTGCGACCGATGGGCACGCCCCGGTAACGGTAAGCGGAGAACGGTTCCTTGTGAGGCAGGCTCTCTCGAATCTTCTTCAGAACGCCGTGGACTTCAGTCAACGCGACGGCCGGGTTTCAGTTGCCCTTCGCACGAAGGGAGATACCGTTGAGCTCACTGTTTCTGACAACGGGCCCGGCATGCCCGAATATGCGCGCGACAAAGTCTTCGACAGATTCTATTCGCTGACACGCCCTGACACGGGAAAGAAGAGCTCCGGGCTCGGGCTTGCCGTAGTACGCGAAGTTGCCGTGTTGCATGGTGGGATGGCTACACTGGAGAATAGACCGGAAGGCGGCGCAATAGCCGCCTTGGTATTACCGATCGACCAATCCCACCGCGCTTCC
>SPBP01000473.1 GCA_004525935.1 Lentisphaerales bacterium
CATAAACTATTGCAGCATTTCGGTCATGAGTTTCTTATACCTTGGGAAGATCCTGGATGCCTCAAAATCACCGGCCGCCCACTTGCGGCCCCGCACATTCGTGAGCGGAGGACAACCCCTTCCACGAGCCGACAGACGCAATTTGCAAAGCGGGCCGTATCCCCCGGGGCTACAAGGAATCCAGTGCTGCTGTCACGCCGCGCGTCCACACCGCTTGCTACGACGGGGTTACCACTGGCCATTCCTTCAAGATGGATGAGGTGCGCGATTTTCTGTATCTGCTTGTCGGGCCGTTCGTTCATCTGCCGATATCGGGTACACTTCGCGCCCGTGAGTTATGCATATATCCGACAGAATATAGGGATTTCACTCTATCACCTGGATGGAAGAGCCACAAGCCCGGCATAGGCCGGGCTTGGACGGTTTCAAAAAATGCCGCGCGACACGGAAGAGTTGGCAAGCTATTCCACAACGCCGCTTATCTATGGACATCCCTCGATCAATGATCATACGTGGCATATAGCAACCCGCTCCCGGGGGATGCTTCGCGGCATGAATAGCCAATAGCAGCAAGAAAGCTTGCGCAGGGCTCGAACGTCCTGACATCGTTGCGGATGTGATAAGCTTGTATAAGAAGACGAGGTCTCAGGCGCATTAATGTCTCTGCGGCCCCGTGAAGAGCTTCAATCTCGGCTCCTTCGATGTCCATCTTGATAAGATTCAGTTCCCGCAGGTTCTGCGCTGCTGTGCACTGGTCTATGGTCACAGTGCGAACCCGTTCTGAAAAGGGAAGATCGCAGGGGAGCCCGCTCGCTTCGCGCAACCTGCTGAGGGGGCCGTGAGATCGAAACGACATCAGCCCTTCACTATTCCAGAATGCAGTTTTGTAGATGCTCACTCTGTGGCGAACGCCGTTGCGCATGAGATTTCGCCTCAGAAGAATCCTTTGGCGCAGGGATGGCTCAGAGGCATAGATCGATGCTTTCGGGAAAAGCAGGCAAGCGGCAATCGAGAAGAGACCTTCTGCTGCTCCCGCATCCAGAATAGAGACAAAGTCTCTCTGGTCGACCAATGGCTCGAAGCACGGGAAGATCTCACTGGCAATGCTCTGCGGGGTACTGCTCCACCACAGGGAGTTCACACCAGTGATCGTGGCCCCCTGGAACTCCACGCTATACGTTCGCGGCGTGACGGACGCCTCGATCAGGCGAACGATCCTCTTGACAAAGTCAGGCACCATTGTCATTGCGAAACTCCCTCCAGCACAAGATGGGAACCCACACATAGTTGAGCAGCATCTGGCCAATCACCGGAGCGGCAAGCAGTCCGGGGATCCCGAATCTAACTCCCAGTACAAGTGCGAGAACCGTTGAAATTAAGCCGCTTGCCAGATAGGACCGAAGCTGGGGAACGTGGTTGCCCGTCCGGAGGACGGCTGCATGCATACCGACAAACAGATGCAAAGCGACAACTCCGAACATGGCTGCGGCTTGGGGCAGGGCCAACAATGAGGTCCGAGATCCAAGGAGGCGCAGAAGAGGTGGACCGATAAAGATTGCCGCTAAAGCGCCCGCCGTATGGGTCAGTATCGTGAGGATCATACGTGTTGTTACCAGCATGCGGACCTCCTGCATGCGCTTCTGTGCCCGCATACGACTGATCTCGGGATACTTCACTGAAAGCCAAGTTGCCGAGAACTCATGAAGCATCACGGCTATTTGCATGGTTAGACCATAGCTCGCCGTCGTTTCGAGATCAGTGACATGCGCGCAGATTAGTGTTGTAGACTGAAGACACAGGTACGCCCCTAGATTGGCAATGCCGGATCGCCATGTCATCGGCCAGAAATGCCGCCACGTGAAATGAACAGGAGCACGCCATGAGTCCTCTGGTATGAGTGTGAGCAAGGTCTTTCGGGCCATCCAGCGGGGCAGTATATAGAATGCCACCGTTCCCGCGACCAGCGCCGTGAGCCCCCATCCGAGAGAGAGACCAATAATGCACACGGCGTACTGGACGAGCAAGCCGAGAACAAAGAGTTTATTCCATGTCTTCACTCGATCCATGCCGAACAGCAACCTCCACCAGAAAAGGCCGACCATCCCGACGCCCGATCCGACAGCCAGG
>SPBP01000451.1 GCA_004525935.1 Lentisphaerales bacterium
AATCAGCACGACAGACGTCAAGATCATCACCGTTGAAGATCCGGTTGAGTATCACCTTGACGGTATCAACCAGATACAGGTCCACAATGAGATAGGCCTGACGTTCGGTATCATGCTTCGCAGTATCCTCCGACACGATCCAGACATAATACTCATCGGTGAAATTCGCGATACCGAGACTGCCGATATTGCCGTTCGCGCATCGCTGACCGGCCATCTTGTCTTCAGTACGTTGCATACTAATGACGCCCCCAGCGCAATCCCCCGCCTGATTGATATGGGCGTCGAATCTTACCTGGTTGCTTCGTGCCTGGAAGGCGCGATAGCCCAGAGGCTGGTGCGACGTGTGTGCAGCGAATGCCGGAAGCCACATGTTCCCGCCCCCGTGATCATGGACGAGATCAGGAGTATGTTTCCCGACAGGATCGACAAGGCGGAGTTCGTCATCGGCCAGGGCTGCCCACAATGCAACTTCACTGGATACCGGGGCCGGCTCGCAATCTTCGAGATAATGATCATGGACGATATTCTCCGTGCCATGGTGTCTCGTCGGAAAACTTCCATCGAAATCATGTCTGTCGCCATGCAACACGGGATGACCACATTGCGCAAGAATGGGTGGATCCGGGTCATGGAAGGCATGACTTCGATTGATGAGGTTGTCCGCGTCGCGCGCAAGATCAATGTCGGCCCGGAACAGATCCGTTAGCCAGGAATGGCGCTTTACTTAAGCACAGTTTTGGAGCAATAGGCCATCAGCGCGCCATGTGTGTGGGTATTATTTCACACATCCACCATCAGCATCGGCAGATTCAGGCGCTGCCTTGCAGTCTCGCCATCCAACAGGGCCTGCTTTCTGGCCGGCGGCTCGTCCTTACTCGTGCGCCGGGCCCTTCCCAGGAACAGGGATGTACCCAGCGACAAGGTGTGTTTCCCGTATTTTTCGTTTACAGCATCAATCGCCCTGGATATACCCGCCATCCGCTCGATGCGCAGATTGTCGGCGAACAACTCAAGCTGATCATCCCTGTCATCTTCGAGTCGACTGAGAAAAATCATTGTGCTTCTGTACTCGGCATCATGCCGATACAGGCGATCGAACATCAGCCTGACCAGCGGCAGTACTTCCTGGGTGGATGACGTGGGGCGGGAGAGCGCCGCTTCCAGCCCTTCCTCACCATAGTCTTTACGGCGCAGCATTACGCCTGCGACTTTTGCGCGCAGCCGATACCTTCTCAGCTTGATGAACCCCGATTCGACATTGCGAATAAGTTTCGCATAAACAAATTCCCTGTCACTTGACGGGGCACTGAAAGTTTTTGTCTTGCTGATCGAAATGAATGATGACTTTTCTTCAGGCTCAACCTTGTAAACCGCCATTCCCCTGAGTTCGTCCCATATTTCACGGCCCGGCTTTCCAAGCAGTTTCGACACCCAGTCCCGGGGCCGCGATACAAAATCATACGCCGTCTTTACCCCGTATTTTTCAAGGAGCCGAACGCTGTTAGGCCCCATTCCGCATATGGCGGAAACTTCAATTTCGGGAAGAAACAGGTGTATAGCCGTTCCTTCAACCGCCTTGAAACAATCCGGCTTCCTGTATTTCGATGCAAGTTTTGCAAGACTCTTGGAAACGCTCAGCCCGATTGAAACGGTTATATCAAGCTCGTCCTGAACAGCCTGTCTTATCATCTGCGCGATCTGCTCGTAGGATCTGTGAAAGACCCGGCGCATGCCGCCCAGGTCGGCAAACGCTTCGTCAATTGACGACTCCTCAACAACGGGCGTGTAACGCCTGATGATGTTGAACATGCGTCTCGAATAGAGGCTGTAAGTCTCGTAGTCGCTCGGCAGCACAACCAGGCCCGGACACAACTTGCGCGCATCAGCCAGCGTGATACCCCGTTTGACTCCTCTCGCCTTCGCTTCATAGCTCGCACAAGCTATGATTCCCCGTTCCTTTCCGGTTACTATCGGCCTGCCTTTCAGCGCAGGATTCAAGGCCTGTTCTACCGAAGCAAAGAACGCATCTGCATCAAGATGTATGATCGCTTCCTGGAATGGGTATAGGACAAACGGCATCTCGTCTTTCATGCCGACAAAGGTACCTGAACGATCGTTCCGTTACAAGCGAAAAAAGCATCCCATCATATAAGGGTCTTCCGCAGAATCTGTGGGTAGATTCGTATCTGTTTCGAAGCCTGAACTGGTAATCAACCTGAGTCGTTGGAAGCGGATCGGGTAAGGGTATCCGAGTAAGAGTGGCGAGTAAGAAAGCGAGTAA
>SPBP01000308.1 GCA_004525935.1 Lentisphaerales bacterium
CCCCACTGAGGCGGAAGACGCGGCCCAGGACGCCTTCTTAAAGATCTTTGAAGCCGCACCCCGTTATCGTCCTAATGCGTCCTTTCGCACTTACCTGTATCGCGTTGTCAGTCGCCTATGCCTGGACCGTCTCCGAAAAAAACATCCGATCTATACGGATCGGCTTCCACCTTCCGTTTCCGCAGAGCCGGAGCCTCCTGAACAGATCGGCCGGCAGGAAACCGCTGCCGATGTTCGGCAAGCATTAGATGCGCTTCCCCCACGCCAGCGCATGGCGCTTGTTCTGCGGCATTTCGAGGAGTTGAGCTACAAGGAAATCGCGGAAGCGATGGACACTTCCGTCAAGTCGGTTGAACGCCTCCTATCGAGGGGGCGCAAGGAGCTTGCAGAGGCATTGGATAACAAGCGGGACGAGCGACCCCCAAAGAAGTAGCGGGGGTTTTCCACGAGTGGCCCGTTTGCATAGGTGAAAGGACAATGGAAATGAATTGTCGAGATACGAAAGCACAAATGAGCCGCTATCTGGACGGTGAGACGTCCGTCACGGAACGGAAACGTATCGAACAACACCTCGATGCGTGCGTTGCGTGCCGCAAATCGTTTGAGCGTTTGCAGTCCATATCGGGAAGATTGGCACAGTTGCCTGCCCCGCCCGACGTGCCGCAGGGATTCGCCGAACGGCTTCCCAGCCTGGCCGCACGGCGACTGCCGGTGCAACCGTCGATCGTGTCATTTCGTGATCTATTGACGCCGCCAATGCGCTTTGCGGCGGCGGCTGTACTGATGCTGGGACTTGGTTTTGGCGCTGCGCTGAGTCTGGACCTCAACAGAGGTAGCGGAACGCCAGAGAGTCAGACGGCCACGGACCCGGTGGCTGTTTATGGACTGGATGTCCTCTCCGATGCGCCTGGAGGCTCCCTGGCCGACGCGTACCTGGCGCTGGCATCGGGTTCCAATGGAGGAGGTAACTAACCATGCGTAAGAAGATAGGTATGCTTCTGGTGATCGTGTCCGTAGCGCTGAACGTCGCATTTGTGGCTGTGTGGGCAACACACGCGATTCCTCGCTATCTCTGCCGACATGGCCGCACGGAATACGCGGAAGGTATCCGGTGCCCACTCCATCGGCGGCTCGGGGCTACGGAAGAGCAGTGGCGCGAGATCGAGCCACGTTTGGTGGAGTTCCGCAAAGCAGCTCAAAACGTCTGCGCAGAAGTCAACAAAAGCCGAGAGGAATTAATTGACCTTATTGCCGCACCGGAGGTCGATCGATCCGCTGTTGCGGCCAAGCAGGAAGAGATCCTGGCAGGACAACGCAAGATGCAGTCTCTGGTCATCGAGCATCTCCGGAGCGAGAAGGAAACGCTTAATGCGGAGCAGCAGGAGACGTTTTTCCGGATGCTTCGCCGTCGTTCCGGATGCGCCAGCCACGGTTCCGCAATGGGTATGGGCCTCGGAAGCGGCCCGCCGATGAGCGAGACCTGTAGAGGACATGGCACGGAATGAAGAGCATGTTGAGAGCGAAGAAGTAATAGGTTGAGACAGAAACGGAAGGAGAATGAAGTGAAGAAGATAACAGTTGGAAGTTGGATGGGCCTTGCTCTTGTGGCAGGCGCAGTGTGTCTCGGAGTCGTTCTTGCGGTTCAAGCGTCGGAGAACAGGACAGAGCCTGAGCAGGGGGCCGCAGTAGCCTGTGACAAGGCAGCAGCGTGCCACAGCGCTGGGGCCGAATGTTCCTGCGACGGGAAGGGCTGTAACCGGTGTACCGAGTTCGCGGACGAGAACGGGGATCGCGTATGCGACAAACAGGCGACATGCGAGAAGCACAGCACGAACTCTCCGCCCTGCCGTGTATCCCGGAGTTGTCATACCGAGACCGCTTCATGCCATACGAATACACAGTCAACGGCAGACTCGCAGGCAGCCACTTCAGGCACATGCGGACACAGTAGTAGCAAGCGCCGGCAAGATGTGACTCGCTCGTGTGGTGGTCATGCCGGAGGGAACTGTCGCTGAACATGTGCATGACCGCGCCGCTCATCGTCGTCTTTCTTGCCCTGAGCACCCTCGGGGCCATGCGCTTCCTTGTCGTTCCGGATATCGGGGCGGATGCGGCGGAAGTGCTGGCTGTACTGTGGCAGCAAGCAAGACCCATGGGCGGTGGGGAGATCTCGTGCCACACAGGGATGAAGCCGGAACGTATTGCGGCGGCTGTGCAGCACCTGGAAGCATACGAACTTGTTCGGCGAGACAAGACACAGGGCGAAGAAGACGGGGACCTCTTTCCCGCTGTTCGGAGGCCGGAGAAGAAAGGGGACGATGAACTCGATTAGATGTCAACCGTGGCACGCTGGTTGTGCGGTGTGCGCCGTCGCCGGGCTGCTGCACGGTGGGTGTGTCTCCCTCCCATCATCGTCCTTCTCCGGACGGATTCCTCCCGATCCGGCGTCGGAGTTCCAAGCCGCATCGGAGCCGGTCCCAATCCGCCGGCCGGACGCGGGTAGAGACGAAATGCACGCATTGCCGCCGGCGATCATGACCAACGGCCCGGTTGCGCTAGTCGATTGCATTCAAATCGCCTTGGAAAGAAATCCTCGCACTCGGGCGACGTGGCAGGCGGCACGCGCCGAGGCGGCGCGTGTGGGCGAGGGACGCGCGGCGTATCTGCCCTCGCTTGATATCGACGCCCAAGCGGCGCACGGCGAGGCGATATCGCTCGACAGCGATGTCGAGCGGGAAGCGCATGACATCTATGCCGTCGGACTCGATGTGAGCTTGCTGCTGCTTGACGGCGGCGCGCGGCGCGCACGGGTACAAAGCGCCGAAGCCGGGCTGCTGGCAGCGGATTTCCGCCACAATACGACGTTGCAGGAAGTGGCGCTGGCCGTCGAAGAATCATACTACGAGCGTCTCGGCGCAAAGTGGCTCCTGACGGTTGCGGACGAGACGGCAAAGCGTACCCAATACCAATTGGAGATGGCGCGGGCACGCCACAAAGCCGGGATGGTAACGCGCGCCGACGTATTGAGGGCCGAAACGCAACGCGCCGAAGCCGGACTCTTGCAGGTACAGGCTCGCAACGGGATGAACATCGCCCAGGGTCGGCTGGCCCGCAGTATGGGGCTGCCCGTTCACACAACATTCGAGATCTCCGAAGTACCCGCCAAAGTTCAACGCGCCGAACTGCCGCGCATAGAGCAATTGCTCGACGAAGCCGCCCGCCACAGACCGGAACTGAAGGTGGCGCTGGCCGGGATCGAGCAGCGGCGCGCGGAACTGACCGGCGCGCGAGCTGCGTCGTGGCCGACGCTGAGCGCAACAGGCTCCGCAGGGCAGAGAGATACCGGTCTTCCCCCGGAAAGGGAAGAATGGTCAGTGGGGCTGTCGCTCGGTTACGCGTTGTTCGATGGATTTGAACGAACCCATCGCCGCAGGCGCGCCCATGCCGAACTGTCGCGCGCCCTGGCGGAACA
>SPBP01000282.1 GCA_004525935.1 Lentisphaerales bacterium
GTTTCCTTTTGCCTGTCCCGCGTTCATCGCGGGGTGCCTTTTTGCTTGCCCTGAGCGCAGGCGAAGGGTGGCCATCAATCTCCACACCACAGCTCCTGTACAGCCGCAAACACCCGCTCCGGCGGGAGACTTGACAGTCCGTCTGCCTCGTCGAATTGAAGCACGCGTACATTGTTTCCACGCGGTCCCCATACGGCCGGATCGGTCGGTCCGAACAATGCCACCACGCCCGCACCTGCCGTTGCGGCCAGGTGCGTGATCCCGGAATCGTTTCCCACGTAACCGCGACAAGAGGCCAGTTCAATCGCCAGTTCATACAAATCGCACTCGGGCAGTATCCGCACATCCGGATACCGGCTCACAATCTCTTCGCGAACAACGGCATCGGCCTCGCCGAACGTGAACACCGGCTCTGCTTGCAGCTGCTCGGCCGCAATACGGGCCAGTTCCACGAATCCGGAGGCCGACCAGTTCTTCCATGAGCCGCCACTGCCGGGATGGATAATCATGCGGTTACCTGCAGCCCTTTTGACTGAAAACAGGTTCAACCGCGGGATCGCGGGATACGGTGCGCTGATGCCCGCCTCGCTAAGTATGGAGGCCAGATGATCGGCAGCGTGCGTTCCTGCCGCAGGCAGCGGGTCTGCAGTAATAACCCGCGCGCACCCGGTCCGCTCGAGGTTGCTCCGAACGATTCCATCGGTGTCTCTAAGGTATGACACGATCAGATCGAATCCGATCAGACGCTGGCGCGACTCTGTGCCCGGCGAGAAGAGCGAAGCTATCTCCGCCGAATCCAGCGATATGAAGGCGTCGACAACACCCGTCTCGAGGACAAGCCGGGCAACCCTCGGGTACGCGGCGAGTTCAAGACGCGCATGCGGATACTGTTCGCGTAGCGCGACAATGGCCGGCAATGTGAGAATGAAGTCGCCGACAGCGCCGCCGCGTAACACAAGAATCTTCCCAGCGTCTTTCATGATGAACGGGGTTCGCCCTGCACAGTAATAGCAACGGTTCGCGTTCTCGGCTTGATATCGCACTCGAGCAGGAAGATCTGTTGCCATGTACCCAGCAGCAATGCCCCTTCGCGAACCGGGACCGTAATATCGTGGATATCGCGATGCCCTTGTGTCATTACCGATATATCTTCGCAGTAGGTCATGGTCCTGTCCTTTCCTTTATCGCTCTCCGGAATATACCCCTGCCCCTCTCACGAATCCAGCAACTGTGTTTCGTCACCCGTGTCTCAGTTGCGCGCGTGAGACACCCGGCGCACCGAATTGTTCCACCAAAATGCAGGCAGGCGTCCTATTCGGCGCCGCGCGGCCGGCTGGCACATATTGTGCATGTTATGAAGATGATGAAAAGAATCGGACAGAACGAAGCAAGGCTGATCGTGGCGGCGGTAGTCTCAACAATTGTGATTGTGGCAATCGTGGGCCCTCCCGTAATAACCGCAGGCCCGAATCCCGCGGATGGAAACAGTGATGATCGCCCTCGCGCTGCAAAGGACCGGATCATGAAACCAAACTCGGAATGGAAGAGTTGTCTCACCCCGGAACAGTACCAGGTCCTGCGCCAGCAGGGAACGGAAGGCGCTTTTACCGGGAAATACTACAACCATCATGGAGTCGGCATATATGCCTGCGCCGGGTGCGGACAGGAACTTTTCCGTTCGGCAGAGAAGTACGATTCCGGCACCGGTTGGCCCAGCTTCTGGAAGGCGGCAGACAGCAGTGCAGTCAAATTCAAGAAAGACTCAAGTCACGGTATGCAACGGACCGAAGTCCTGTGCGCCCGGTGTGGTGGACATCTCGGCCACGTCTTTGAAGATGGGCCCGGACCTTCGGGCATGCATTACTGCATCAACTCCGCTGCCCTTGAATTTGAAAAGGAGCCTGCGGCAAAGACCGATCTTGTAACGGCAACTTTCGGGGCCGGTTGTTTCTGGTGTACTGAAGCGGCCTTTAACACCATCCCCGGCGTTCAATCGGTTCAGGTTGGATACATGGGAGGTCGCACCGCGAACCCCACCTATAACGAAGTGTGCTCCGGAAAGACCGGTCACGCGGAGGTCACACGGGTGACTTATGACCCGCAACAGGTGTCATACGGCAGACTGCTCGACGTCTTCTGGCAGGTCCATGATCCGACAAGCCTGAACCGGCAGGGCGCCGATGTCGGAACCCAGTACCGGTCAGTGATTTTCTATAACAACGACGAACAGAAAAAGACCGCCGAGAAGGCAAAGGCAAGGCTTACAGCAGAGGGGAAGTACAACCGCCCGATCGTCACCGGGATAGTGGCCGCCTCGGAATTCTACGAAGCCGAAGACTATCACCAGGACTACTACCAGAATAATCCCGACGCCCCGTATTGCAGGATGGTCATTGCGCCGAAACTCAAGAAGTTGAAGTAGACCTGACTGGTACGTTAAAACCCGTCCGCTACGTCACAGGGCGACAACACCTTTGCACTCGGGATATCCGGTACAGCCCCAGAACTGTTTGCCCGCGTTCTTGCCGGTCCGGGCTGTTCGCAACACCGTCGGCTTGCCGCACTGCGGGCACGCGGGAATGCGATCAGCCGGGCCATGCTGCTCTGGATCATCTGCATTGTGCCTGGCCCGCTCCGCCAGTCGTGCAACAGCGAGTTGTTCGCTGTAGCCGCCTCCTTCGACAAACTGTTTCTCGACCGCTGCGATCTGCTGGTCCAGTAGAAAATTGGCCTGGTTGATCAGGCAGATGAGCGCATTCGCCCGCACGGCGGCATCGTCGTGCTCCAGCCAGACCGCATACAGCGCCCAGCGTTCCTGATCTGTCAGATCAGTCAGATCAGACCGATTCGACCGATCTTCCTTGAACCTCCTGGGCACCTCCCGCACCTTGCGCGCCTCGGCACTGCCCGGATCCCATTGCAGCAAGCGCCGATGCCGCAGGAAGTCCTCGAAATCGAGAAGCAATTCCTCCAGGCTTGATCGGGCCACGTTCAACAGGCGCAACTCCGTCTGCGACGAAGTCGCCGCGGCACGGCTGCCCTCTGCGATGTTCTGCCGACCTGATCGGGCGGCCTGCACCATCTGATCAACAGTACGCGATCGCGAATCGAGAAATCGCTCGCAAAACCAGTAAGTCGCATCGTAGATGATCGTCGTAGTCTGGAAGCTTGCCGTTCCACGATAACCGCCGCTCATGCGCAGTTTCTTGGCCATAGACTCCCCCGCGCTGATACCTCCGATCCATGCGATAAGCCCGACGGTTCCTACTACTACTCCTCCTCCTCCGAGGCAGGGAATTGCGTGATCTTTATTATGTTATGGATGGGAATGAATGATTGATGGCTTCCATCCTTTGCCCGCAATACAACACCTACCTCGCGCAAGACCTTGACCGTGTATTCCGCTGACTTGAATGATTCGTCACTGGTTACTGTTCTTACTGTAGTCGTCTGTGGCTCGCCCATTGTATGTTCCTTTCTAATCTCGACCCATTATTTCGACCTTCATCCTCGAGCAAGAGTCTTTTTAGAATCCAGTGCTATTATACTTCTTTCGGGAAGCCTGGACAACAGCCGTCTATGTGAAGCGTTCGCTATGCTTCATCTTGACTTTGGGCCTCACGCGGCCATAATCCGTGCCGCACGTCTGGGAAGAAAGCGACGCGGATATCGGGGCTTTGTCGTTACAGAAGTGGGTACAACAAAGCTCTGAAATAACGCCCCGACGTGCGGACAGCCCCGTGTTTGTTGGTTGAGCCAGCTTAGCTCAGTTGGTAGAGCAAGTGATTTGTAATCACTAGGTCCCCGGTTCGAGCCCGGGAGCTGGCTCCAGATTTAACGGAACGTCACATTGTCA
>SPBP01000468.1 GCA_004525935.1 Lentisphaerales bacterium
GAGCCGTTCATGTTGAATCATACGCTCCTGAGTCTTTGTGACTTCGTCAAGTGCTTCCGCCAGTTTCATGTTCGTGTGACGCAGCGCTTCCTCGGCACGACGCCGTGCCACGCAGTGTCCTCTCTGGTTGTCCACCGATTCCAATGCGCGGCGGGCTGCTTCCGAAATGACGTCCATGGTGTGTGAAGCCACGTTCACGCAACCGACGATCTTCCCCTCGTATCGAATCGGCACTATCGCTATAGCGCGAAGGGCCTCCGCTTGCTGAGCGGGGCGAAGCGGGACCTTCAGTCGATCATAATGTTCATAGACAGGCTTGCCCTCGTAGATCAGACCTGCCTGAGGGGTATCGGGAGAGAAATGGGATGTGTTAGCAATAAACGCGTCGGGCAGGCCCTGGTGACTGACAAGATTCATGTTTCTCGACGCTTCGTCGGCCAGGTAAATGCCGCCGCAATCCATGCCCGAAACCGCAACGGCCGCCTGGAGCGAAACGCGCAGACCTTCTTCGAGAGTCATGACGTCCGAAAGCGCCATGCTCAGGGAGAACTGGGCCCGGAGCAATTCCTCGGCCAGCTTGTGCTCGGTAATGTCTCTCGACACGCCGAATGTCCCCACTATCTTCCCACTGTCGTCACGAAGCGGCATCTTCGTGGTGCTCACCCAGGTGTTCGATCCGTCGGGCCATGTTTCCTGCTCGATCTTACCTATTACCGGACGGCCCGTGACGATTATCTGCTGCTCGTCCGCAAATGCCTGCTGTGCATGGTGCCTGGTGAAGAAATCAAAGTCGGTCTTACCCATAAGTCGGGCCGTACTCGTCTGCCCGAACCTTGCGAGCATGGCCTTGTTGACCAGGGTGAAACGGCTCTGGAGATCCTTGACATAAATCGTGTCCGGTATACTGTCCACCAGCTTGATCATAGTGCCCCGGTCGCCACCCAGGGACCGCTCCAGGTCTTTCATATGGGTAAGCTCTAACGTTACTTCCGTGACTCCGGTCATCTCCCCTCCACCGTTAGTGACGGGGAAACCACGGATGAGCCACTCGCGGCCGTCCGGACTGGTTACCTCGCCCTCGTGGGGTTTGCCGGTGTCACGTGTCCTGACGATGGGACAGTCTTCGCAAGGCTTCGTCCGGTCGTGCCACAGTTCATAACAAAGGCGACCCTTCATCTGGTCCGGCTTCATTCCCAGCGAATCGGCGGCCGCCTTGTTTGCCCACAGGACTCTGGATTCCATGTCCTGGTGAACCACGTGTTCTACAAGCCTGTTAAGTATGTCGGCGGGAAAATGGCTGACAGAAAGATCCGAGCCCACGCTGGGCGGAGTTGCCCTGCGCTTCTTGCCCTTTCCAGACACTTCTTCTGTCTTACGCTTGGTCATAGCCGAAGAGTAACAGCACGTCACAATCCCTGTTGTCTGTTGGCGAACACGCCACGTAACCGCACCAGCTGCGGGACCACATCCGGCCCCCTCACCCTACGCCAGAGCCTGCTGCCAGTCAAGCATTTAGACAGGATGTCTCTGCGCAACGCATTATTGTATAACGCGTTATGGCCGACCCGCTCGTTGCCGGGCAGCTTCGTAAAGCAGGACTCCTGCCGCAACGGCCACATTCAGTGAGCTCAGCCTGCCATGCATGGGAATGCTCACAACGTGCTCAACAACAGAACGAACCGCGGCGGAAATTCCCCGATGCTCATTGCCCACAATGATCATGGTCGACCCCGAACAGTCGGCTTGCGTATGGCCTTCTTCCGCGTGCGCAGATGAAGCAATGGTACTCATCCCGCTGGCCCGGGCCATGTCGATCGCTTCGCCGGCTTTCGCGTTGACGCATACCGGCACAGAGAATATTGCGCCCCTGCTCCCGCGCACGGCGCGCCTGCTGAATACGTCGGCACCACCTTCCGTAAGGATGACACCCGTCGTGCCCGCAGCTTCGGCCGTTCTCATCAACAGGCCAAGGTTGTCTTCGCTCTCGATGCACTCGGCCAGCAGAATGAGCGCGTTTCCAGCGCAGAACATCTGATCCACCGGCGTATGCCGTTGCTTCACTATCGCAAGACATGCCGGGGTCGGCTTGGCCTCCAGCATCTTGGCAAGCAGACCGGCCGAAACGACGCCGACCTCGACACCCGCGGATGCCGACTGGTCCAGCAGGTTCCCTCC
>SPBP01000075.1 GCA_004525935.1 Lentisphaerales bacterium
ATGCATGCCCTCGGGGTATATCTTCCTGACCGCCTCGTGTTCTTTCTCGTGAACAAACTCGTTCCACACCGTGACGCGTATCTTGTTGCCCTTGATATTGGTCCCTTTCAACAGCAGGTCGAACAGCAACTATTCATGTATTCTCTCACCATGAAGAGCATGGAGAACATGAAGTGTGCCGGCCTGTCGCCCTTTACGGCACAGTTTCACTTCACATGCCGTCTTCATGTCCTTCATGCTCTTCATGGTGAAATGTAATGTTGGGCATTCTTTGCGTGCATGCCACGAACAGTCAATGAAAACGTGCGTTTTGTTTGCGGAAGGTTGAACCCCCTCTTATCCCTACAGGAGATCCAATAAGGGACGGACCCCTTTATGCACAGTCTTGACCCTCGGACATGTCTGCCTCATTATCGCCGGGAATTTACAGGAAGGGCTGGTGCCATGGCGCAAGAGGCGGACATAGCGGATCTCAAGCAGTGTGCGGGCAGCGAAGTTGTGATCTCGGGCTGGCTCGCCGGCCGGCGATCAGGGGGGAAGATCGTATTCCTTCTTGTTCGGGATGGAACAGGGGTTTGCCAATGCATCGTCGAGCCGGGGGACGCGGTGGCGTTCGGCTGCGCTGAAACGCTGAGCCTTGAATCCTCAGTACGCGTTACCGGAACGGTCCGCGCGGACAAGCGAGCGCCGGGTGGCGCCGAAATAGCTGTTTCCGACATCCGTGTGATTCATGCGGCCGACGGCGACTATCCCATATCCCGGAAAGCACATGGCGTTGATTTCCTGATGGCTCATCGGCACCTGTGGCTTCGATCCGGCACCCAGACGGCTATACTGAAGATACGGCATACGCTGATTCGGGCATGCAGAAGCTTCCTTGATGAACTCGGTTTCACTCTCGTCGATACTCCCATTCTGACCCCCGGTGCCGGGGAAGACGCGCAGAGCCTGTTTCCCGTTGACTACTTCGGGAAAAAGGTCTTTCTTGCACAAACAGGACAGCTCTACCTGGAGAGCGCCTGCATGGCGCTGCGGAGGGTTTACTGTTTTGGCCCGACTTTTCGCGCGGAGAAGTCCAAGACCCGCCGACATCTTGCAGAATTCTGGATGATCGAACCCGAGGTGGCTTTTGCCGAACTGGATGACGTTATCCAACTTGCCGAGGATATGGTCCGCTCCGTCGTAAGCGAGGTGCTGAAGCTACATGAGCATGATCTGGCGCACCTGGGACGGGACATCGCTTCGCTGACAAAGGTCCGCAAACCTTTTGCCCGCATCAGCTACTCCGACGCCGTCGATCTGCTAAGGAGCGAAGAGTTGGGGGGTAGGTTGGCACAGGAAATGGAGCAGGATCGTGTGCGACTTGAAGAACAGATCGCCGCGCTGAAACAACTGGAGGCAAGGCTTGCCAAGACCGGAAATTCACGGGAGCACGATCACATCGCGGACAACATCCTGAGCGCGAGGGAAACCATAGCCGAGCTGGAGAAGGATCTCGCCTCAAGACCGGACCACATTCAATCAGCCCGGAACTTCCAGTGGGGGAACGACCTTGGCGGCAGCGACGAGACCATCATATCAGGGCATTTCGAGACGCCTGTTTTTGTGACGCACTATCCCCGCGAAGCCAAGGCTTTCTATATGAAAATTTTGCCGGAAGACCGAAGGCTGGTCTGCAACATGGATCTGCTTGCCCCCGAGGGTTACGGTGAAATAATCGGCGGCAGCCAGCGAGAAGAAGATGCAGCGGTCCTTCTTGAACGTATCGGGGAAAGCGGGCTTGATCCGGCTGATTACTCTTGGTATTTGGACTTGCGGAGGTACGGCAGCGTCGCGCATGGTGGATTCGGGCTGGGCATTGAGAGAATCCTCTCATGGATCTGTGGCCTGAAACACGTTCGGGAGTCGATAGCGTTTCCGCGGTTCGCGGGGCGAATGGACATGTAGCACAACGCGCGGAGAGGTCGAACGAGGACGATGGGGAACTCCTGCTGCTCCAGTATGTTCGATTGACAGGCCGAGGCTCACAGCGTAGAAATGCAGAACCAAGCCTTCGAGGCGACGGTTTACACCGCGCCTCAAGGCAAACGATGTGACTGGAAGGAACGGAACGTCTGAAGGAAGGACCAATGGCAAAACAGAGAACGGCCATAAGCCCAACACGACAGGAAGACTACTCGGAATGGTACCAGCAGGTGATCAAGGCTGCGGATCTCGCCGAACCGTCGCCGGTGCGAGGATGTATGGTCATAAAGCCCTGGGGCTGTGCGCTCTGGGAAAACATACGCCGTGTGCTGGACGGTATGTTCAAGGCAACCGGACACCAGAATGCGTATTTTCCATTATTCATACCGATGAGCTTTCTGGAGAAGGAAGCTCAGCATGTCGAGGGCTTTGCGAAGGAATGCGCCGTTGTGACGCATCATCGCTTGAAAGCTGACGGGTCGGGCGGGTTGGTACCGGACGGGGAACTCGAGGAGCCGCTGGTCGTCAGACCGACATCCGAAACGATCATCGGGGCGATGTTTTCGAAGTGGGTGCAGTCATACCGGGACCTTCCCCTCTTGATCAATCAATGGGCGAACGTGGTCAGGTGGGAGATGAGAACGCGCATGTTCCTGCGAACGACGGAGTTCCTGTGGCAGGAAGGCCACACCGTTCATGCCACAGCGGAAGACGCGCGAGAAGAAACGATGAAGATGCTGGATATCTACGCATCATTCGCAGAGCAATACATGGCCATGCCTGTCATAAAAGGAGAAAAGACCGAAACGGAACGTTTCCCTGGCGCCGTCTCGACGTATTCCATTGAGGCGATGATGCAGGACAGGAAGGCCCTTCAGTCGGGCACCTCCCATTTTCTCGGCCAGAACTTTGCGAAGGCCTCAGATATCAAGTTCCAGGATATGTCCGGGGTCGAACAACTCGCGTGGACGACGTCGTGGGGGGTGTCAACCCGGCTGATCGGCGGGATCATCATGGCTCATAGTGACGACGACGGCCTGGTACTTCCGCCGATGCTGGCTCCGACGCATGTGGTCATACTTCCGCTGATCCACAAGGAAGAATCCAGGAGCAAGGTGTTGGACTACTGCGATCAGGTTGCCGCCGAGGTCAGGCGATGCACTTTTGACGGCCGACCGGTGGAGGTGTCGATCGACACCAGGGAAGCTCGGGGTGGCGAGAAGGTGTGGTCATGGATCAAGAAAGGCGTGCCGATATGGCGCGAGATAGGGTCCAGGGAAGCCGAAACGGCGTCTGTGTTTGAGGGCAGACGCGATCGCGGGCAGAAAGCGCGGATGAGTCTGCCGCTTGCCGAGTTCGTCGCGGGGTTGCCTGCGAAGCTGACCGATATCCAGGCAGGTCTGCTCGATAGAGCAAAGGCTTTCAGGGAAGAGAATACGCGCAAGATCGACTCAAAGGCTGAGTTTTACGAATACTTCACGCCGAAGAATACTGAGAAGCCCGAGGTACACGGGGGCTTCGCGTTGTGTCACTGGAGCGGCGAACAGGAGGTCGAAGAGCAGATCAAGACTGACCTCAATGTCACTATCCGGTGTATACCACTTGATTCCGCTGACGAATCGGGATCCTGTATCATCAGTGGGAAACCCAGCAAGCGCCGCGTAATATTCGCCAAGGCGTATTGAGTCCCGACGCACCACTCCAGTGTTCAGATGTCAGAGTTCAGGACACTGCAAGTGTGGGAGTATGTGGGTGTCGGAGTAACGGATTCAATATCCAACGCCCAACACTCAAATCCAATGATCAAGGAAACTGCAGGGCGCTGTCCGGTCCACCGCCGACGGCGAGAACAAGACTTTGGTGTTGCATGTCGCATGAGGCCATACTTTGCATCTGAATTGCCGAGGGCCAGTACGGGCTGCAGGGTCGCGCCAACGAATTGACAAGTCGGCATTTCCGGGGTCTCTGTTACTGCGCACGATACGAATTCTGCCGGATTCAGCGGTCGATATTTTCAAGCTTCAAGGTATCGAGATTGATCCGTCTGTAGAAGCAGTTGCGAGGCTGGCCCGCTCTATTTGCGGTATGGCAAATCCCTCCGTTTTGAGGAAGGGCTTTGTACAGCAAAGAATTCTGTTCGCAGTTGACGTAGGCTTCGATCAGCCGGAACCCATTGCCCGAGGTTGCGCCTTTTGCCCACAGCTCGTTCCGTGATGTACTCCACAGGACAACAGTTCTTGTGCGGACAGTCTCTTCGAACGCGAGCTGATTGGTGTAGGCGACGAGAATGACTTCACCCGAGGCGGCATTCTGGATGGCCACCGGTATGATGCCGTGCGCTGTTGCCGCGGCTTCTTCTATCTTACTGAAATCAAGTTTGAGCTCTTCCTGTTCTTCGATTGTGCTCACGGTTCGGACATTTCCCCCATGTTGTGGCACGACTCATGCTTTCGCGGTGCGCTTCATGGAACACTAGTTGGATTATGCACTTCAGTAAAGCCAAATGGGGACATTGACCCGCAAGCAGCGTGGTATTCTCAGGATCGAATGTTGCATTGGGGCCGGGCTCCATCTAAACGCGCTCTTTCCTCAAAGAAGAGCGTTTTTTTCGTTAATTTTTCCCTAACAGGGGCTTGACTTGCCCGCAGAAAGGGGCTAGTTTGCGCGGAAATCGAACACCGTTCTACCAGGTTCGCCATACTGGCAGCGATAGCTGGCACTGTGTTGGGCCTGTTACTGAAGACAAGAAGAAACGATGTGGCGGGTGGTCCGCTACAACTAAAGGAGGCAGTAAATGAAGAAGTTGGCAGTAGCACTTGCAGTACTGGTGATGGCGAGCAGCGCAATGGCGATGATGCCGGTTCTCCAGGTAGCGCAGACGGCGGAGCCGGTCGAAGTCGGCAGCTTGTCGGCGACGGCTGGACTCGTGTTGGGGGTTGGCGACATTGACATGACAACTCTCGGCGCGCGCGTGACATACGGCGCGATCGAGAATCTGATCGTGGCAGCTGACATTGGCTATGAGCTCGAAAGCGAGTTCATTGGTATGGCCATTGCCGCGCAGTATTCGCTTGCCATGCTTGAGCTGCCGGTTGATCTGGCAGTAAGACTTGGCTATGCATTCTGGGACATGGAGTTCCAGGACATGGGTGCTCTGAATGCCATGTTGCTTGTAAGTGGCAGGATTGAGCAAGTTGAAGGTCTGGCTCTGTACGGCGGCGTCGGCATGGATCTCCCGCTGGCTGATGGCCCCGAATCCGAACTGCTTGCCACGGTTGGTGCCACATATGCACTGCCGGTTGAGAGCCTCTCAATGTATGGCGAGCTGAGCATGATAAGAGACGAGATGGCTGTCGGCCTGGGCGCAATCTACGCGTTCTAAGTGGTCCGATAGAGAAGCAAAAGACAACACGCGCGGGGTTTGCCCGCGCGTGTTTTTGTATTGGGGGGTTCCCACTGGGCCGACGTTATTTGCACGTCGACAAATGAGCATCTTGACATCCGTCGACAACGGGATATAACAGATCCCGTTCATAAAGCGGGCGATTAGCTCAGTCGGCTAGAGCGCTTCCTTCACACGGAAGAGGCCACAGGTTCGAGTCCTGTATCGCCCACCAGGCTTCGTTCGAAGCGGAGCGAAGAACGAAGCCAAAACCGCATGATGAAACCAGATAACACACAACGCCACGTCAGTGTTGTCGTCAGCACGTACGAGCGGCCCAATTACCTGTGTCTGGTGCTTGAAGCGCTTTGTCGGCAGACGCTGTTGCCGGCCGAAGTCCTGATCGCCGATGACGGATCGTCGGATGCTACGGGCCGGGCATTGGCTGAAATGGCCGGAAATGTCCCATTCAAGCTGGTCCGTATCTGGCAACCGGATGAGGGCTTTCGCGCCGCCCGCAGCCGGAACAATGCCATTCATCGTGCGCGTCATGATGCCATGGCGTTTCTGGACCAGGATACGCTTCCACATCGGACCTGGCTGGAGTGCGATATGGAGCATCTGGGACCCGGACGGATATGTATCGGCCATATACTCCACATGCGGGAATCGGCAGCAGGTGACTTGGATCTCGAGAGTGTTAAGAGGGGAGAATTCGAGGAATGGCATGATCCGGAGGAGAACAGACGCCTGGGGTCACTTCAGAGAAAAGTCGCCGCCTACGGGCTCCTGAGACGTTTGGGTCTTGGCATAAGGGGCCGGCCGGCGGTGGGGTTCGGCAACGTTGCAGCATGGCGACAAGACCTTCTGAACGTTAATGGATTTGACGAGGAATATGTCGGATGGGGACAGGAAGATGACGACCTCGGCTGGCGGCTGTACATGGCGGGCGTCCAGCCGATAGCGATGGTGAACAAGGCACTGGTGAGCCATATCCCACATACTCGCTCGCAGCCGAACGAGAACTGGCGAAAGGGCACGAATATAGAACGATACAGAAGGAAACGACTATCGTTCAGATGTGAGCGAGGGCTGGGCGCGCATCCTCACGGGGATGTCCGGGTATCTCTGCTGCGTGAAACGCCGGTCTCCACGTCATGAACCATGGGCGCCATTACCAGGCGTGCGGTCAGTTCCGTCGGCTCCGAAATCGCCAGAGTCTCAGCCTCAACTTCCATCGTCTCCAAGGCCAGCCCCTCAGCCTCGACGCCTCGTTCAGGTGCTTCAGGGTGTCTTCAACATTACCCGCAGCCAGGCACTGCTTTGCGACGCGCAGCAGGTGTTTGCCAAGCAGAAGCCGAATAGATTTCTCGATCTCCATTGAGTGTCCCCCCTGTTCGAGGGCAGAAGTGAGGGTGCGCGCCAGGCACGTCTGCGCACCGCTGAACCTTTCCGTGCAGCTTGCGCGCCCGGGCGCGTCCATCCTGTATATCGCCCGGGTCTTTGGTGAGAACGCGATTGGATATCTCAACGCTATGCGGGCCCAGGTGTCCAGGTCTTCGCCGATTTTCTCTCCCTCGGGGAATCCACCAACTTCTTCAAAGACCGTCTTTCGACCAAGAACACTGCTGCAGCAGGCAGGAGAGTACTTCAGCATGCAGCGAAAGTAGTCCTCTATCAGCCCGCCTTCCGGTGAGCGCGGCACCGCAAGAAACTCCAATGGCACGACAGAGAATCCGTCCTCGGCGACTGCCTCATAGGCTGTGCACCACATCCCCGCTTCCGGAAACCGCTCGTAAAGGTCGATCGCGGTCTCCAGAAAGTCGGGTTTCCACTCATCATCGGCGTCAAGAAAGGCGACAAGTTCGGTTTCGGCCTCGCGGATTCCCCTGTTTCGAGCTGCACTGACACCGCCGTTAGCCTGTCTTACGACCCGGACAAGAGGGCTACCGGTTTCTCCGGCCTTGTCCCCACCTCCGTCGGTCGATCCGTCATCAACAACAATTATGGCGGCACAGGCAACAGATTGGCTCAGGACGCTTGTGAGGGCCCTGTGGATGACCCGGGCCTTGTTATACAGTGGTATGACGACTGAGACAGGCAACATGGTTTCTATGATTCCTCGACGAAGGCTCGGACTATGCCGATCCGTCTTGTGTTCCGGTTGTTTCGCGCGGCTTCTTCCTGTATCCGCCGATCAGAGAATACCGCTTATTGCGAAAACGGGGAACGCCAAATCTTTCATACAGCCGGGTCTCGATGAGGCGCTGGCGCTCCTTGAGCGTCAGTTCCGTCCGCCATCGCGGATCGTCGTCGTCGAGAACATAGCCGAGCTTGTCGATTCGGCTCTGCATAGTCTGCGGATGACTGCAGTTAACGTGTCTAACGAATTGCCTGGGCATGTTGCGGTAGAAGTAATCATCATCAGTGGCCGGGATGCTCTTGTCCTGCAGGTGCACAGATTCGCGGGTCTTACGCCTCATTCTGTCCGGTGTGCCGACGTACCCGTAACGAAAGATGTCCTGGCCGGTATCCATTGCCCGCGGGTAGCGTCCGCGCCTGGAGAACCCGTCGAATACTGCGCAGCTCATGGCGTCCCGGATGAAATACGTTCCGATTTCGGGACGGACTATGCGTGCGGAGAACTTGAACCTGTGCGGGTATACGTTGAGAATGTGGCGGCAGTCGCACCAGAACGTCAGGCGTTCGAGCAACAGGGCCTCCACGACGGGATTCCCGCAATGCTCTTTCATCATCTCCAGCAGTATCGGCCAGGACGATTGATGCAGCACCTCGTTGGCCTGCAGGCAGATAACCCAGTCGCCGCGACACATGTGCAGCCCGATATTGGTCTGCTGGGCGAGGACATGATCTCTCGGCCTGAGTTTTTCCGACCAGGTGGTCTCGACTATGCGTATTCTGGCATCGTCCAAGGCCCGGACAGCGTCAATGGTCCCATCGTTGCTTCGACCGACGACTACCAGGTATTCGTCGCACAGAGGCAGGGCTGATCGTATTGCCTCTGCAAATGGGTAGTCGAGGTGGACAGCGTTTCTGACTATTGTAAGGCCCGATATGATCATTGTCGGCTCCGAGAAACTGACTCAATATCCAATATCCAACACGGAATGTCCAATTTCCATTGACACAAGAGTTCTGGAAACACTTCATTCGAGGACGAGGACGAGTGAAAGATCGGCAGGCCGCCGCACTCCGCGTTCCGCGTTGAGCAGGCGGCGGGGTCACTTCCCCCTCTCAAGTTCCATTTGGGCATGACGTACACCTGCAGCTTTCGGGGATGTCCCTACTCCTTTGGAATCAGAACAACGTAGGTCGGCAATCCCCATATATCAAAGAGGTCCATGGCGGACCGCACGTCGGGCTCGTCCGGATCCTCCGCCTGGTAGGCCACCAGGATGTACTTCTTGAGCCGTGCCACTACGTCCGGGTCACGAAAAGTGGTCTTTTCCATGGCGACACAGTTCTTGCACCACGAAGCCCAGAAGTCGATGAAGACCGGTCGGCCCTCGTCCTGTGCCAGTGCGAGCGCCTCGGGAATGGATGTTATTGACTCCTGTCGTTCCGGTCCGGCACCGACCTCGGCATGAAGTGCCTTCTTCCCTGCCATTTCCTGTCTCAAGCGATCGTAACCAAGGTGTGCATAGTAGGCTGCAAAAACCAAAATCAGAACGCCGAATGCATACTTGACGCGGTCCATCCATTTGCCGGGCTTGGGCAGGAACGACAGGCCGGCTCCCGCCAGAGGCCAGGGCAGCGCCATGCCGCAACCGAGCAGGAACGGAAGCAGCAGCGCGAACGCGTTACCTCTGGCATAGAGATCAGCCGTGAGAAGAAGAACGGCTATCAGAATGGGTGCGACACAAGCGCCGGCCAGAAGCGCGGAAACCACTCCCATAAAGAGGACCGTCATAAACCTGCCGGTTTTGGGCGCGCTCGCGGTTCTTGTCTGAAATCGAGAGAAATCGAGAGAAATGAGACCGAACATTCCCAGAGACAGTACCAGAAACAGCGCGGCTATCCCGAAATTGAACCATGGCTGCGATTGAAGCGTTCCAAAAGTCGTTTTTGCCAGTAGCGCCGATAATCCCAGCACGCCATAAGCCACGGACATGCCAAGCCCGTATGCGGCACCCAGCGCAAACCCCCTGAGGCGAGTCCCTGCCTGCGCGCCCGCCCCGATAATGGCCAGGTTAATGGGGATCATCGGCAACACGCAGGGCGTCATGTTCAGCCCGAAGCCGAAGAGAAGGATCAGCATGATGCGCAGGATGGGGCCACTGTTTTTCAGCCGCACCGCGAGACTATCCTTCTGCCGATTCTGCTGTTCGGCCGAATCGAGAAAGCCAAGCAGCTTTTCCGACGTCAAGTAGCCAACCTCTGTTGCGACGATGAAGTGCGCCGAAATCGCGTCCTTGTTCAGTTCTTGCGTGGCAGGTGCGGTGTCGATATCGTGAACCGGGACGGCCGAGACAGCTGCTACCGACTGGGATGTTGAGAGTGAGAACTCGCGGGTGACGGGAAGAAAACACTGAGTCTCGTCGCAGCCCTGATAACGGACGATGAGCGACTACAGCGCGGGAACGGGTTCGCCGACGACGTAGGACAAATCGACGTCGTGCGCATAGACCGTCGTCTCTGTTTCCAGTATCTGGTCGTATTTCTTCTTCGGGACGGGTACCGAATACGGAGCCAGCGGGACATGCCTCTCACGCACTTCTATCTGATCAGCGTACAGA
>SPBP01000346.1 GCA_004525935.1 Lentisphaerales bacterium
GACGGAAGCTACGCTGGAGCAGGCCCGTGGCCCGCATCACAATACAAAACCATTCCTATGCCGAACCTGCAATCCGTCGGCTGACGGATTAACAGCCACCCGCTCTATCCGTCAACTGACGGAAGCTACGCTGGAGCAGGCCCGTGGCCCGCATCACAATACAAAACCATTCCTATGCCGATGCAGAAAAGTCCACACATAGTACGCATCCGCGGGCAAACGTCAAGAGCGAGCACCGGAATGCATCTTCGCAACCTGGAAACCGGCATCCCTGGACCTTTGTCCTATTCGCGGATCAATGACGCCCGTGCATCAGGGCTGCCGGGTTCCTTCTGCTGCACCGGCTCCGTTAACGATCCTCCGCATAGTGGAATCGGGCGAAGTGGTGTCGTTAACGTAGGTAAGGTAGTCGGAAAACCATCGGGCTGTCTCTTCATCGTAGCCAAGCTGCCGACCGATTGCGTAGTAGACGGTTTCCTGTTCCCGCTGCAACATCGCACCGATGACCGCGGCCTCGCTGGCGAGGTCGCTTCCTGAAATGCCTCGATCTTCCGGCGCTGCGCCCGTTCCGGCAAGGTCGAGCCGGTCATGCAGCGCGGCAAGTCGTCGGATCAATTGCTCGTGCGCTGCCTGCCGGTCGGGTGGTGCATCAGAGATGTCGAGTGCGGCAAGGAAGTCGATCTGTTCAGCCAGTGTCCGCACTAGGGGTTCCGTCGCGGAGCCCGAACCGGGCTGAGCGGGTGCCCGGCCTGTTCGTGCCGGAGAACGCATTGTGGCGGTTCGACCGGCGCGGAGTTCCCGGATGACGGCATCCTTCCGGGCCAGCAATTCGAGAAGTTCATATTCGCGGTCGGATGCCGCGTTATCCGCGGCCCCATTCTTTTCTGCGGACAAACGATACTCATTTGATCCTGAAGCCCCGCGTGAGCTAAGCAGTCTTCCCAGTTCCGATTCGAGCTGGTCCTTCTGTGCGCGATAACGGACCGCGAGGACGGAGGTCACTGCCGCAAGTGCGACGAACAGGGCGAACAGGATTCCCGAGGGCGATTTCTTCTCCATTATCCGGCTCCCCGCTTCGATCAAAGGCGGTCGCGGCGGCTGCGACCGAACGGAAACTCGAACGTGAGACCTGTCGTCGCAGAAAAGTCGGCGGACGCATCGCCCAGCCCGTATCCCGCACCGACATCAAGAGTACAATACCTGGTTTCGGCAGCAATGCCCGCGTTGAATGTTGCACGATCATTCCCGAACCGGCTCAAAGTTGTGCCGCGTATTTCACACCCGATTGTCAGCCAATCCGTAAGAGAACACGCGGCCCCGACGCCACACATGAGCACATCGTCCTGGTCGGTTGCTTCGAATCCGCGGCGGCCGAGTATTCCAATCTGCAGATCGAGCAGAATAGCGACCCGCGAGAACCGTTTTGCGAAGATGCCGCCGAACCACAGGTCGGTCATGTCGGTACCGAGCTGCTTATCATCATCGGCATTGGGGAACTTCACGCCGATGACGAATGAGCATTCCGGCCAGAGCCATGTCTCATCAAACGCATTGTAGAGCGCCGTTACTTTCAGATCGCCGGTTCCATGCCTGGTCGGCTCGTTTTCCGGAGTGAGTGTTATCCAGCTGTAGCCCAGCAGGACTTCTGCGTTATCGGATACGCCTATGGCAATGTCGAAGGCGGGCGCGTTCCAGTATGAACGCTGGGTCCCATCGTCGGCAAAGAGGCCGCGCTCGCCCTCGACGTATGCGGCCCCAATCCGGATGTCGAGTTCGCCATGCGGTGTGGGTGACGGTGAAGGTGTGCGCAGGGCAAGACTGAGGCCGCCCGATGATGCCCGCGGCAATACACAGATGCCGACACAGATGCCGAGAACAAGATGCTGGAGTCGGAGTTTCATGCAGTATGCGGGGCAATATAGCAGCAGTTGTGAGATCTGGAACGACAATATTGCAGTGTTTTGCCGTCTTTCTTGGGTGTCAGGTGTCGGGGGTCAGCGGGAGATCGTCCTCGTCCTCAGGGAGCGGAGCGAACGGTCTTCGTCCTCGATTCTTCACCGGTAGCGCCTACCTGCTCTTTCGGCGCAGGGTCAGTTCCGCAGGACCATGTCGATGCAGAGGACGGAGGCGAAGATGAGCTGCCGGATCGTGCTGTCCTGCGGTACGGCCTCGTCGATTTCGAGCATGTAGTCGTCCGCGTTGGTAAGTAGTTCTTTACCCAGCCCGGCCCACTGCTTTGACACCCGGGCCAGCTGAACTCCGTCCAGCGTGAGGAACCTGAAATCCCAGCCGGCCAGTCGGCCCTCGATCCGGCAGACCGGCTTATCGGCCGCGTCTATTACATCGAAAGCTCCACTCACGGAGAACAACTTCTGCTTGAAGCCGCCGATCAGGTGTTCCTCAGCATCCAGGACCTTGACGCGCGAGACATAGACGGGGATTCCGCGGACGACGCGCAGTATCTCGGCTCCGTCCAGCGCGGTTACGCGCAGGTCGAACGGGGTGATACGCTTACAATCGGAGAACCGCAAGAGCCTTGTAAGCGGACGGATATTATTCTCCCGGCATTCCATGATGACCAGACCCGTGGCCGGATCGAGAATATCATAGTTATGCGCCGCCTTGAGCAGGTCCACGCGTTCCTTGACAAGAAGGAGGTTCTTATTGAGTGTGTTCGTGATCATCTCCGGCTTCCGCAGCAAGTGCTGCTACTATGGCCTTTCCAAGTTCGTACGCTGCCTCCGGACCACATCCGTTATGAGGCGTCCATCCTTCTTCACGGAAGCCGATGTATACCTTGCGCCGTTCCGTGTCAGTTCCCCGGAGAAGGAGGGGAAGCATGTCGCTTTCTTTTGCTTCAGAACTCCGGCCCGCGCAAGAGTTACGGGCGCTATGCATATTGCGCAGAGAAGTTTCCTGTCCCAGTGTTGCTTTCTCCTAATGTCCTGATTCTACCATCTCCCCGAAGAAACGCATCTTGTTTTGCGTAGCAGTGCGTCGGAACTAGCCCCTCCTTCGTCGGAGCAAAGTCCTAGCCCTGCTAGTATGTTTTGCTTCGCAAAACGCTGTTTATTCAGGAAAGAATAGGGCCATCATCGCGAACTGCAAGCTTTTGACCGAATAGACCGGATTGTCACCGGACATATTCCTCCTGTAGTCTTTCTTA
>SPBP01000250.1 GCA_004525935.1 Lentisphaerales bacterium
GAATCTGTGGGTAGATTCGTATCTGTTTCGAAGCCTGAACTGGTAATCAACCTGAGTCGTTGGAAGCGGATCGGGTAAGGGTATCCGAGTAAGAGTGGCGAGTAAGAAAGCGAGTAAGTGTCAGCAATCAACACCTAAACGCACTCTTTCCGCCGCAGGCGGATCCCCTCCAGAGGCGGGCAGGCAGCCTCTGGCGGAAAACGCAACCCTTACTCGGATACCCTTACCCAACCCCACTTCACTGAAGGCTATACGAGGCAGGCCCGCTTAACCAAAATATTCTGTTACCAAATAAATTCAGCGCTCTTTTTCCCAAATATCATCTATTTCGCCTTACCCATTGCCATTCCTGCTATCGCTAATACAATTACCGACCCACAGATTCTGCGGAGGAGCCTGAAATAGAAACCAATCTGGGCCAACAAAGCAATGGAGAGCGACAATCAATAGCCGCGCTGCGACCATTGATTGCGTCTCATTGCGGACGTTAGTTGCCAAGATGAATGATGGAACCGGGCTTGGCCCTTGCAACAGCGTCGCGGATCTGAGGGATGAGAGGCTGAAGTGTTTCGTAGCGGCTGTTCACGGCATGCAGGACGACTATACAAATCCGGACGTTCGCAAGGCTTTGCTGGTGTTCCAAGCTCTTGTCCAGCGTTATGAATACGTCGAACTCGTCCTGCACAAGTGCCAGAAGTTCGCCGTTGCTTCGGCTCGCCCAGCCCTGTCCGGGCACAGTTGTAACGGTATGGTCATGAAGATCACGAATCAAACGTCTCGGGAGGCATTCGTCGAGAATTACTCTCATGTCGCGACCACGGAAAGCATGTCTTCCTTGGCGGCCTCAAGCACGGCAATCACCTGTTCTCGGGACACCGTAGGAAAGTCATACAGGAACAAATCGATTGAGTCTCCGGCCTCCAGGCAGTCAATCAGGTTCTGCACCGGAACCCGGGTCCCGGCAAAGACAGGTGTGCCTCCAAGAATGCCTGGCGACGCACTTACTACTTTGTTTTTCAATCCCTTCATGACGGCATTATCACAGGATCAGGAAGGAACATCAAGGGTCACTAACCAGCAAATCGAGAGTATTTGCACGTAGCCGCGCAAAACTCTCATTTGAATCGTTCGGCAGGTGAGGCAAATGCCTTGCTCGTGAGGCGGCGATGCGGTATAGTATGCAATTGAAGGAGCACAGCATGAAGATCGAAATCGAGCGTGAAGAAGATGGTCGGTGGATAGCCGAGGTGCCGGACCTGCCCGGGGCTATGGTTTATGGGCAGACCCGCGAAGAAGCCGTGTCAAGAGTTGAGGCCCTGGCACTGCGTGCCATTGCAGATCGGCTGGAACATGGTGAGGCGATACCCGAACTCGATGAACTCTTCGCGGTGCCGGCATGAGCCAATGGCGATCCGCAAAGGCGCGGCAGGTCCTTGCCGCCCTCCTTCGCATCGGTTGGTCGATCAAGCGTCAGGCCCCCGGCCCACCGTGATGGTGAAGCCGGGGTCTTTTGTTATGAGGGGAAGCGCTGCGAGATGGCTGAGGAGATATCGAAGAAGCGATATTGAGGCCATTATTGGGGGAACGGGGCAAGAAACGGCAGCCTCACAGGACGTGCCCGGTGAGTATACTGTAAGTACGGTTTGACGCTCAGGCGTGGCGACTATCCAGTATGGATGAAGCCTGCCGAAAGCAGTGCGCGATGCACCATGGACGTACCGCAGGAAGGACACTTCCGCGGTGGTGATTCATGTGGCACTGGCGGCTGTATGAGGTTAGCTAAGAACTCGTACAGATCACATATCAACTCCCGAATCCGCTGGATTGGCACTTTGGCATTTGCGCCAAGGAATCCGTAATGCCGTATCTTCATCAAACCCGTTGGCAGGACATGTTGAAGGAAACGGCGAATGAACTCCATGGCATCAATAGTAGTCTTTCGCCAGCGTCGGCTTTCAACCTTTCGCCAGCGGAATGTGACCATGCCGTTGTGGCAACTGATGATGCGGTTGTTGGATATGGCCACGCGGAATACGTATCGTGATAGATAGCGTAAGGTCCATTTGCCATTGCCGACTGCCTTGCAGTTCACAACCCATGGTTTCCGCCATACATCAGGATCCACATGGTCAAGCAAGCCGGCCTTGTCGATCGCATCACGTAGCTTCGCCCGGTAGATTGGCGATAACGCTTTGACATGAACAAGAAAGTCCGGCTCGGACCCCATCCATTGGTCCCGGCGGGCGGACAGACCGCCGCCGGGCATAACAACATGGATGTGAGGGTTATACTGCATAAGCCTGCCCCAGGTATGCAGGACAGCGAAGAAGCCTGTTTGATCTGCGCCAATGAAGCGTTGATCGCGTGCAAGCTTCTTCAGCGAAGCCGAAGCAGCATCAAACATGGCCGAATAGGCTATGCGCTGATGAGTGCGTATGAACCTGCCCAGTTCTCCGGTCCGACAGTTGACGATCGCCGCTATGGCTTTGCGATGCGCCGAAGGCATGTTATTGCCATATCGCTTCACATACTCGGGCCCATAGGTCTGGAAGATTTCCTGTATCTTACTCATGAGAGCGCCCCCTGTATGACCTGGCAGACGCGTTCATGCGAATGGGATTCGGCCATGGTTGTGACGTGCAGGTAGACGATCGTGCTTTGCAAAGTCTTGTGACCAAGCAGTTTTTGCACGTGATGAATCGGCACATTGGCTTCCAGCATATGAGTGGCATACGATTGCCGAAACACATGAGGATGAACACGCTTGGTCATACCAAGACGTTCCGCTGTCCGGCCCAGCACGCGCTGCACACCAGTCTTGCTGACAGGCTCTGTCGCGGCACCGCACTTATGGAACTGGTTATGACCAATGGCTGGGAAAATCCAGCGCTTGTTCCTGTGGGTCTTGTAATATGCGCGCAAAGCTCGGCGTGTTATCTCCGGTAAGGGTATCGTGCGATCACGCGCTCCCTTGCCACCGCGAACATGCACTACTCCTCGCTCACCATCAATATCCCTGACTTCCAGCGTGATAGCTTCAAGCAAACGCAAGCCCAACGAGTAAAGCGTTACGTAGAACACCTTGCTCTGCAGTGTAGGCAACGCGCAGATGATACGCTTTGCCTCACCGGCGCTCATTACCGTAGGCAATGTCTGCTCACGTTTGAAACGCACTTCCTTGATCAGCTTCCAGTTTCGCACCAATGTTCTGGAGAAGAAGAACTTGATGCCGCTGTAGCTGATCCTCAATGTCGCGGGTCTCCAGCCGTAGTCGTTCCTGCAAGCCAGCCAGTAATCTCTCAGGTCGCCCTGGGTCAGTTTACTCAACGGCTTATTGCAGAAGCGCTGCAACTGCTGCACCGCTTTCAGATATGATTGACACGTCCTTTCTCTATAGCCACTCAACTGCAGCTGTGCTAACATCCGGTCATACAATTTGGCGTTCATGGTCTGCTCCTTTTCGATTGGTCCTTAAAGGGCAAACCGACCTGCACGTGAATGTCAGGGGGAGCTTACCATGACGCCTTCTTCTTCGGAAGACTGCCGCGTAGCGGCTTACTTGAACATCAAGCTGAACCGTATTGCCAAAGGCCGCGCTTCACTTGCCTTTGCCAAACGGTTAGCTTAGCATTCGATTCAAGAGACATAACGTCTTGACGTTGTGACGCTATTGCGTTACTCTGGGCGTAGTGAATGGAGGCGCAACATGAGCACACTGACCAAACGGGCTACAGTCTACCTTGACCCCGTCCTGCACAAGGCGCTTCGACTGCAATCGTTAGAGACATCAAGATCCGTGTCGGACTTGATCAACGATGCCGTGCGAGACGAGTTGGCAGAGGATGCCAGCGATCTCGCGGCGTTTGACGAACGGAAGAACGAAGGAACGCTCGAGTTTGAGAACTTTGTGAAAAGACTGAAGCGCGATGGCACAATATAGGGTCATCGTCAAAGAGTCCGTATCGAAGGATCTCAAAAAGATTCCCAAGAAGGACGTCAGTCGGATCCTTTCCGCCATTCGGACGCTCGCAGAGGATCCCCGTCCTCCGCAATCAAAGAAGCTCTCCGGTCAGGATCGCTATCGCCTACGACAGGGCAATTGCCGCATTCTCTACTCTATCGAAGATGACAGACTCATCGTCTGCGTGGTCAAGGTTGGTGACCGTCGAGATGTGTATCGATAGAAAACTCGAACCAGACAAATCCAGCGTACGCGCAGGGGCGCGCCGGTGATTTGCAACGTGAATGAGGAACCGAAACCGTCAACTGGTGAACTGAAAGGAGTTCATCATACCAATTACCCTTTTGGGTATGTAGGCTGGGGGCGCGTTCGGGAGGTAACGACCGGGCGGAACTTGCCCCGACAATGTGCCGCGAAGAGC
>SPBP01000014.1 GCA_004525935.1 Lentisphaerales bacterium
CGTATCAATCCCCCCACCAGCGCGCCCATAAGCCGCTCACGATGTGCCGAACTCCTGCCCAACTTTGATCGATTAACTTTGTGTCGCATGGTACGTCTCCCGGCAGGTGCCAAGGCTTTCCGTAGCCTTACTACTACTCCTGCTCCTCGGCGGCAACAACGACCTCCGGCAGCTCGCCCAGTTCGACTTGAACCCCGGATTGTGGCTTCGCAAGCAGATCATCTTCGAACTTCATACCCAACGACAGACCCAGCTCCGACAGCTTGGCCTTAATCTCGTTCAAGGATTTCTTTCCGAAGTTACGGTATTTGAGCATCTCCGCCTCTGTCTTCTGACTCAATTCGCCAACACTCGTTATATTGGCATTGTTGAGGCAGTTTGCCGCTCGAACGCTGAGCTCGATTTCGTTCACACTCATGCCGAGCTTCTTTCGAAGATCATCCCGTTCCGCGTCTATCTGCTTCTCGCTTTCTTCGAACTCAATAATGTCCTTGTCATAATTTACAAACACATCCAGGTGATGTCGCAGGATCGCTGCAGACATAGTAAGCGCCTCGTCAGGCGTGATCCGCCCGTCAGTCCAGAGCTCCAGAACGAGTTTGTCATAATCCGTCCTCTGGCCAACCCGAGTGTTCTCTATAGCAAAGTTAACTCTTCGCACAGGCGAAAATACCGAATCCATAGGTATGCGGCCGATTTCCGCTTCCGCCACCTTGTTCAGCTCGGCGGGACAGAAGCCCCTGCCGATCCCGATCTCTATGCTCATAGCGATCTCGCCATCATCAGACAGCGTGGCAATATAGCTATCCGGATTCAGCACTTCTACCGTGCCGTCCGTCTCGATATCAGCTGCGGTCACTATCTTCGGGCCCTTGGCCCTGAGTCGAAGCGTTCGCGGTTCACGAACGTACATCTTCAGCAGCACCTTCTTCAGATTCAGCACTATCATCGTTACGTCGTCGACCACACCCGGCAGCGTGCAGAATTCGTGGGGTGCGTTCTCGATAGTCACAGCACAGACCGCCGCACCTTCCAAAGAGGAAAGCAGAACGCGTCTGAGCGAATTTCCAATAGTGCGGCCGTATCCGGCCTCAAACGGCTCGGCGACAAACTTACCGTAGCATTCCGTCGATACGGACTCGTCTTTCGTCACCCTCTTGGGCATTTCGAACCTACTGAGTCTCATAGGCATTGTTCAGGCCTTTCCAGGTTTCTTACTTAGAGTACAACTCGACAACAAGCTGTTCGTTAACTATCGGGGCAATTTCATCACGCGTCGGAATCCGCACCACTTCGCCGACAAGTTTCTCACGATCAAAGGACAGCCACGGAGCCGTTCCTCTCGAAATCGCAGCGTCAACTGTGGCCTCGATCAATTCTTTCTTGACCTCGGCTTTGCGAAGCGATATGCGACTGCCAGGCTTTATTTGCGTCGACGGAACGTTCACGCATCTCCCGTTAACTGCTATCCTTCGGTGTCTCACAGCCTGGCGAGCGCCACGTCTCGAAGCAGCAAAACCAAATCGGTAGACCAGATTGTCGAGTCTGAGTTCAAGCTGCTGCAAAAGAGCCTCGCCCGTAACGCCACGACGTTTTGCGGCCCTTTCAAAGAACAACCTGAACTGACCTTCCTGCAGTCCATAGATTCTCTTGAGCTTCTGCTTCTCTCGAAGCTGTGTGCCGTAATCGGATTGCTTTCCTCTCCGCATACCACCACCGTGCATTCCCGGAGGTGGCCGGCCCGTTTCAATCGGGCACTTGGCCATGTAACAACGGTCGCCTTTGAGAAAGAGCTTCATTCCCTCTCTTCGGCACAACCTGCATGCTGGTCCAGTATACCGCCCCATGAATTCTCTCCAGTCAGCGCCTCAGCCTCAGACGCGCCGTCTCTTTCTTGGTCTGCACCCGTTGTGCGGGATGGGAGTTACGTCTTTTATCATTGTTATCTGCAGGCCTGATGATTGCAGTGACCTGATAGCCGTTTCCCTGCCGGCTCCGGGCCCCTGAACTCGCACTTCGACCTCCCTGACACCCCTGGCAAGCGCCTGCCTCGCCGCTTCCTGCCCCACCACACCCGCGGCGAAAGCCGTGCTCTTGCGCGAGCCCTTGAAGCCTGCGCGCCCAGCGGTACTCCATGCGCACACCCGCCCTTTTGTGTCAGCAATCGTAACCATCGTGTTGTTGAAAGTGGCCCTGATATGAGCAATGCCCGTTGAACCGAAGACCGTCCCCCGTCCTTTACCACGTGGAACCGCCGCCTTGGGAACAGCCTCCTCCGCACCGACGTCGTCAGGCGCCTGGTTCACATCATCAACCGCGGCCAGAATCGCCTCCGCGCTGCCCTTGGGCTCAGCCTTGGGCTCGCCCTTCTCTTCAGCTAAATTCTCTTTGTCCATTTGTCATCCTGCGAGGGACTAGCCTCGTCACTTACTTGTATGAACATCCTGTTTCACGACAGATCTTGCTTCCTTGCCACGCACCGCACCAACGGTTCGGCGGGGCCCTTTTCGAGTACGCGCGTTCGTGCTCGTGCGCTGTCCGCGCACGGGAAGCCCACGCCTGTGCCTCAGTCCACGGTAGCTCCCGATTGTGATGAGCCGCCTGATATTCTGCGATATCTCCCGGCGAAGGTCTCCCTCCAACCTGTAGTCGGTCTGGAGCAGCCCGATTATCCTGGTCAGCTCGTCAGAAGACAGATCGTCCGCTTTCTTTACAGGATCCACCGCGGCTTTTGTCAGAACGCTTTTCGCCCGCGCCGGACCAATGCCGTAAATATACTGCAACGCGTACTCGATCTTCTTCCTGCCCGGAATATCAACCCCAATAACACGAGGCATATTTAAGTTTCCTATCCCTGTCGCTGCTTGTGCCGCACGTTAGTACACACAATGCGCACTACTCCCTTGCGGCGCACAACCTTGCACCCTTCGCACATCCGTCTTACTGAACTCCGCACCTTCATGTATTTCCCCCACCAAGAAAGAGACAGAAGGGCGGGAATTTACCAAATATCCCCCGTGCCGTCCATAACAAATCCCATCTCATGTGAGGATCTCTGCCTTCCCTGACTTTCTTACCGCAACAGTATGCTCAAAATGCACAGACGGCCTCCTGTCAGCCGTCAGAACGGTCCATCCATCAGCCATGATTTCTATCCTATCGACGCCCATATTGATCATTGGCTCCAACGCAAGGGTCATTCCAGGCTTCAGCACAGGCCCCTTGCCCGGCTTCCCGAAATTCGGGATTTGCGGGTCCTCATGCATGTCCCGCCCTATCCCATGTCCCACAAACTCTCTGACAACGCTGAAACCCTCTTCTAACGCTGCAGTTTCAATCGCATGCGATACGTCCGACAAGTGTCGCCCCGCCTGTGCAAGCTCGACAGCTGCTTTCAGAGCAGCTTCTCCCGTCGCAACAAGCCTCATGATATCAAGGTCCACTACCCCCACCATGACAGTCGTGGCCGTATCCCCGACGTATCCTCCGTACCTGACACCAACGTCAATGCTGACAACATCGCCAAGCTTAATGCGCCGCTTGCCAGGAATGCCGTGCACGACCTCTTCGTTGATCGACAGGCAAACATGCCCCGGAAAACCTTTGTACCCGTAAAACGCGCTCTCGCCACCGGCTTCATCTATCAGCCCCTCAGCATACTCATCAAGCTCTTTCGTCGTGATTCCAGGCGCAACGCGCGAAGCCAGCCTGCTCCTGACATCCCCGGCAATCCTGCCGCTAGCCCTCATCTTCTCAATTTCTTCGGTGCTCTTGACGATAATCATCTGGCCCTCATAAGAGAGACCGCCTGCCCGACTATTTCTTCCTTCGGCTGAGCTGCGTCAATCCTGGCCAGGACTCCCTTCGCTTCATAGTACGAGATCAAGCCGCCAGTCTGACTATGGAAGACTTCGAGCCTCCGGATAATCGTGTCCTCTTTATCGTCCGGCCGAACGTAGAGCTCACCCCCGCACAGGTCGCATATCCCCTCCTTCTTCGGAGGTATGTTCACAACATGAAAGATAGTTCCGCATTCCCTGCACGTTCTTCGGCCAGTCAGCCGACTTATGACAAGTTCACGCGGTGCATCGAGGTAGAACACGTTCGCCAGTTCACCGCTACGCTTCTCAAGACTGCTATCGAGCAGTTCCGCCTGTCTCTGCGTCCTCGGAAAACCATCGAACATGTAGCAGTCCGCAGGCGCTCCCTCGTCCAATCGCTCTTCTACGAGCTCAATGATGACCTCATCAGGAACAAGTGTTCCTTGCTTCATATAACTCTCGGCGGCCTTGCCTACCGAACTGCCCCGAGCCACGGCCTCCCGCAACATGTCCCCTGTGGCCACGTGGATATAGCCAGTCGCTGCCTTAATACCCTCCGCGGTTGTCCCTTTTCCGGAACCTGGCGCCCCAATCAAGATGATTGCCTTCATGCCGTCCCGCGTCCCTTCCTAGCGCCTGCCGCGCAGCCGACCCTTCTTGAGGAAACCATCATAATGTCTCATGAGCAGATGCGATTCCACCTGCTTCATGGTGTCCAGCATCACGCCGACAATAATCAGCAGGCTCGTGCCTCCAAAGAATTGCGCCACTATGAAAGGTATGCCGAAGAAACTCGACATGACCATAGGCAGAACGGCGATGGTAGTAAGGAATACTGCGCCCGCCAGCGTGAGGCGCGTCATAGTCTTGTCAAGGAACTCCGCCGTCGGCCGTCCCGGTCGTATGCCGGGAACGTAGCCGCCATGCTTCTTGAGATCGTCGGCTATCTGGATCGGGTTAAATTGTGTTGCAACCCAGAAATACGAGAAGAACAATATCAGCAATCCATAAAACAGGAGATAACTTGTTGAGCCGGGATCAAACCACCCACCCACCACTCGAAAGAAGTCACCGGGTATGTTCTTCAGCATTGCAGGGAACATCAGTAAAGCTGAAGCAAAGATGATCGGCATCACACCTGAGTAGTTGATTTTCAGGGGCATGAAAGTGTTCTGTGCGCTGTAGACCTTCCTTCCGACAATGCGCTTCGTCGTATGAATCGGGATCTTTCTCTGTCCCTGCGTGACCGCCACTGTAGCCGCTACGACAACAAATAGCATGACGATCAGTCCCACCAGATGGAAGAATCCGAATCTCGATGCGCTACCGTACTTCTTGAATATCATGGACAGCATCACCAGCGCCTCCGGCAACCTGCTGATGATATTCACCGTGATGATAAGCGAAATGCCGTTGCCTATCCCTCTCGCCGTGATCTGCTCTCCGAGCCACATGACCACGAACGTACCAGTCGTCATGGCAAGGATCGTCAACAACTGGAACCCCATTGGTCCCATTCGTTCGCCCACAATCACCACACCAGCCGGGACGCTGAACATAGCGCTCGGATTCAGGATGAGCCTTGCTATGCTGAAGCTCTGCACCGCACATATTGCGAGAGTCAGATATCGTGTGAACTGCGTAAGCTTCTGCCTCCCTACATCGCCCTCGCGAGCCAGTCGCTCGAGAGATGGTATTACCGGAGTCAGCAGCTGAAGAATGATCGATGCGCTGAGGTAGGGCATGATTCCGAGCGCACCAACGGAACACTTGCGCAGCGCCCCGCCACTGAACAGATCAGCCAGCCCGAACAGGCCTCCGCCCTCTGTACCCGCCAGCTGATTCACGACTGAGGCCAGTGCCGCTGCATTGATACCCGGCGTGGGCACGTTGCCCACCAGCCTGCACACAAAGACGAGCCCGAGCGTAAAGAGGATCTTGTTCCTGAGGTCCGGAATCTTGAATGAATTGGCAAATGCAGAGAGCATCAGATCATATTTCCGTTCTAAGGACAAATGCGCGACAAACGCATGACCGCCCCAATCAGCCCTGGAGCACCTCGCACTTGCCTCCAGCGGCTTCAATCTTGGCGCGTGCGCTTGCGCTAAAGGCATGCGCCTTCACCGTGAGTTTTCTGTCAAGCTCGCCGACACCAAGTATCTTTATGAGTGTTCCACTCCCGCTCGCAAGACCGGCATTTCTGAGTGCATCCGCATCGACGACGGTGTCTGCCATAAAGTCCTTCAGCGCGATGATATTAACAGGCACGTAGGAGACCCTCGTGGCATTTGTAAAACCGCGCTTCGGTATGCGGCGGATCATTCGCATCTGTCCGCCTTCGAATCCAGGTCTGCGTTTATGACCTGACCGGGACATCTGCCCTTTCTCACCGCGACAGGACGTCCTTCCGTGACCCGAGCCGTCGCCACGACCGACCCGTTTCCCGTCCTTTCTGGCCCCCTTAGCATTCTTGAGCGACGTCAAGTCCATCAAAATTACCTTTCCTGCGAGGCATTAGACCATAGCAGCGCGCGCTGTTCTCACTTCCTTAGAAATCCGGAGCCTATCCAAGGCATTGAATGTCGCCTTCACAACGTTCAGCCTGTTGCTGCTCCCCAGGGACTTGGCCAATATGTCATGGATACCTGCCAGTTCCAGGACGGCTCTGACGCCCCCACCCGCGATGACACCCGTACCAGGTGCAGCCGGACACAGCTTAACCCTGCAACCATCGTGCTCCCCGATAACTTCATGGGGAATCGACCGCTCACTCATCGTCACCGAAACAAGCGACTTCTTGGCAACTTCCCCACCCTTTCGGATCGCGTCGGCCACTTCGTTCGCCTTGCCAAAACCACAGCCCACCTGCCCCTCACGATCACCGACAACAACAACCGCGCTGAAGCTGAAACGTCGTCCACCCTTTACAACCTTCGAGCACCGATTCACAAAAACAACACGTTCCTCAAGGCCGCCAGAGTCGGCCGGAGCACTATCACGCTTTCGTCTGTTTTCTTTCACCTTACCCGATTCCTCTCATCTCATACAGCGGAGCAGCAAGCCGCTCCGCCTTAGAACTGCATGCCCGATTCCCTCATTGCATCTGCAATCGCCTTGACGCGGCCATGATATCGGAACCCACCACGATCGAACACGATAGAGCTGATGCCCTTCTTCCGGGCCTCTTCTGCAGCTCGCAACCCCAGCTCTTTTGCCTTCTCAACGCTCTTCGATAGACCGGCGTTCTTCTTCACTGTTGACACCGAGCATAGCGTCGAGCCCTGATCGTCATCGACAAATTGCACATACAGATGCTTATTCGAAACCATCACGCATGCCCTCGGCCGCTCAGCAGTTCCGCGCACTCTTCGACGTATGCGCTTGTGCCGACTGACACGCTGTGCTTTTCTAGAAAGTGTGCTCATATTCGTTACGCGACGGTCTTGCCGGCCTTGCGGCGGACCCGCTCTCCCTTGTACCTGATCCCCTTCCCTTTATAGGGCTCCGGAGGATAGTAACTTCTTATGCAGGCGGCTGCGTCACCAACCTTCTGTTTGTCCACGCCAGTTACGGTAATTGTTGATCCCTGAACCGCGATGTCTACTCCTTCACGCGCCACGTATTCTTTGGGCGATGCGAACCCAATTGAAAGCATCAGTTTCCTTCCCTGGACCTCAGCCTTGAATCCTACGCCTTCGAGGTCAAGCTGCTTTGTAAAGCCCTTCTCAACGCCCTCGATTGCTCCGGCAAGAAGGCTGCGCGCGAGCCCATGAAGGCTCTTGCTTTGCCTGCTCTCGTCAGGGCGCGACACGACGATTTTGCCTTCCTCCAACGCCGCTGTAATCCCGCGGGGCATTTTCAAAGACATCTGGCCCTTCGGGCCCTTCGCAATCAGCGTGCCGCCATCATCCCTGACGGTAATCCCATTAGGCACAATCACCGGCTGTCTTCCGATCCTCGACATAAATCACTCACCATTCCATTCCGCGAAACAACTACCACACCTCACAGAGAATCTCGCCACCAACACCCTTGGCCTTCGCTTCGGCCCCGGTCATGACCCCCGACGACGTTGAAAGTATGAGTGTGCCGAATCCACCAAGAACACGCGGAAGTTTTCCGCTGCCCGCGTGTCGCCTTAATCCAGGCTTGCTAATCCGTCTCAACCCGAGCACCACCGGCTTCCCGTCATCAGTGTACTTCAGGTAAACGCGAAGTGTCTTCTTGTTGTCGCCCCCCTCCACGACATAATCCGAGACGTACCCTTCACGCTTAAGAATCCTGACGATCTCTACCTTTAGCCGCGAGTGCCGGATATCCGTAGCCTCGTGGCCGGCATCCAGTGAATTCCGTATGCAAGTCAACATGTCAGCAATCGGATCCGTTACGCTCATTTCACACCACTCCGTTACGTCTTACCAACTAGCCTTCACAATACCCGGAATCTCGCCGTTCAACGCCTGTTCGCGGAAACATAGCCGACAAAGCTGAAAGCGACGCATATAACCCCTGCGTCTGCCGCATCTGTTGCAGCGCCTAATTCGCCGAACCTCGTACTTCCTAGGCGTTGCCGCCTTGACCCTCTGGCAGGTTTTAGCCAAGTCAGTTCTCTCCCTCTAATTGGCGAAACGGCATCCCGAGCTTCGTCAGAAGCTCGCACGCATGATCATCCCGTTTCGCCGTTGTCCCAATTGTAATGTTCATCCCGTGCACATGCTTAACACTGTCCGGATCGATTTCGGGGAAGATAGTATGATCATCTATCCCGAAATTGTAGTTGCCCTTCCCGTCAAAGCTCTTCCTGGACAGTCCCCTGAAATCTCTGATCCTGGGGAGTGTCGCATGAATCAACCTTTCGAGAAAGTCGTACATTCTATCGCCCCTGAGCGTGGTCTTGGCCCCTATGTCCATGCCACTCCGCAGTTTGAAATTGGATATACTCTTCTTTGACTTGGTCACTACGGGCGCCTGCCCCGCAATGGTCTTCACCTCAGCCACGAGTTCGGTCAGCAGTTCCGTTTCCCCTGCCTTGACCGCTACGTTTAGCGTAATCTTCTCGAGTTCCGGGACCTCCATGACATTCCCAAGCTCCAGCGATTTCTGGAGGCTCTGCCGAATCTCATCGCGAAATTTCTTTCTGAGCATACTCATAACATTCCAACATCCTTACGCAGTAAATAAATGACCGCACTTGCGACACTTGCGGACCGTATTTCCAGCTTCCTTGACATGTCGTGTCCGCACGCCCTTCTTGCAGTTCGGACAGTAGATCTGCAGGTTCGACATGGCAACCGGGCTTTCCTTCTGACCGATTCCGCCCTGCGGATTGTCCTGCGTCTTCCTCATGGCCTTCTTGACAATGCTGAAGCCCTCGACAATAGCGGTCCTCTTCGCGGGAAGCACCTGCAGCACCTTGCCAGTTTTGCCCCCCCCGGCGTTCCTGCCGGAAATCGCCACCACGTTGTCATTCTTCCTGATATGCATTTCTACCTTCCCCAAATGTTACCATCTTCTCACACGCACCCGCAGCTATCACAACACTTCAGGCGCCAGCGAGATGATCTTCATAAAATTTCTATCGCGCAATTCGCGCGCAACCGGGCCAAAAATCCTGGAGCCCAGCGGGTTATTGGTGTCGTCGATAATCACCACTGCATTGTTGTCGAAGCGAACACAGCTTCCGTCTGCCCTCTGAACTGCCGCCTTTGTGCGCACCACAACCGCTTTGCAGACCTGCCCCTTCTTCACAACACCACCGGGCTGTGCCTCCCTGATGCTGACCCTGATGATATCGCCTATCCCGGCGTAGGTGTGCTTGCCCAGAACTCGGAAGCACTTCGCCCTCCTCGCTCCAGTGTTATCGGCAACAACCAGTTGTGCTTCTTCTCTAATCATGATCCGCTCACACTCGGCGACGTGGGCCCGCCAACGGGTCGCCTGACGATCTCGACGATCCGCCATCTCTTCTTCCGGCTCAGAGGCCTTGTCTCTTCTACGGTAACCACATCGCCCGTCTTGGCTTCATTCTTCTCGTCATGAACATACAGTTTCTTCGTATATCGGACCAACTTCCCGTAGAACGGATGCGGCCGCTTCTCCCGAAGTTCAACGACGATCGTCTTATCCATAGCGTCGCTTACTACACGTCCAGATCGTTCCTTGCGCTTCGTTCTCCGTGTTGCACCTTCAGCCATTGGTCTCCCCTCAGCTCTGCTTGCGTTGCGCGGCTACTGTCTTGAGTCTCGCCATATCTCTGCGCAGTGACCTCATAAGCAGCGGACGCTCATTTTGTCCGACGGCCTTCTGAATGCGTAGATCGAACATCTCGCGGCCGAGGTCCTCGGCCCGCTGTCTCAGTTCTTCATCTGAAAGTTCTCTTATTTCCCGGGCCTTCATCGCTCTTATCCTCTACTCGCTTGACGCCGCGTTATGAAACACGATCTCGTCGGAAGCTTGGACGCGGCAAGCCTCATGGAATCCCGTGCTATCGCCTCGGTTACCCCGCTCAACTCGAACATAACCAGGCCCGGTCTCACAACAGCAACCCAGAATTCCGGATCGCCCTTCCCCTTGCCCATCCGGACTTCCAGAGGCTTCTTTGTTACCGGCTTATCCGGAAAGAGTCGCACCCAAAGTCTGCCTTTGCGTTTCAAGTGCCGGTTTATGGCAACTCGACACGCCTCAATTTGCGAGGCCTTTATCCAGCCTCGTCCCAGCGCCTTCAGGCCGTAGTCCCCAAAGTTCAGTTCGTTTCCAGCGTTCGCCTGGCCCTTGCGGTTGCCGCGTTGGACTTTCCTGTACTTAACTCGTTTGGGCATCAACGGCATGTTACATCAATCCTTCCGCCTGCTTGGCGCATTGTTCTGCTGCCCTTCATCCTTCGTACAAACCCACACCTTGATTCCAACCTTGCCCGCAGTCGTTGCCGCCTCTGCAAAACCGTAGTCGATATTCGCCCGCAACGTGTGCAACGGTACCTTGCCTTCTTTATACCACTCGCGTCTCGCCAGTTCCGAGCCGCCCAGCCGTCCGCAGGCCTCGATTTTGATTCCTTCAACTCCAAGATCCATGGCTGTCTTCATCGCCCGCTTCATCGCACGCCTGAACGACACTCGCCTGAGAAGCTGAAACGACACGTTCTCGGCAATGATCTGAGCGTTTGCGTCGGCATTCCGTATTTCACGAATCTCAATATAGACTTCTTTTCCCGTATTCTTCGCGATTTCTTCGCGGATCCGCTCAATATCCTCACCCTTACGCCCCACCACTATACCAGGGCGAGCCGTACATATTGTCACCCTGATCCTGCTGGCATAACGCTCGATCTCTACCAGAGAGATTGCCGCGTTCTGAAGCCGCTTCCGTACCAGCGAACGAATCTTGCGGTCCTCGTCAAGAAGAGCACCGAATTCTTTCTTGCCCGCGAACCAACGCGACCGCCAGTTCTTGTTGACGGCTAGCCGCATGCCTATGGGATTTACCTTCTGGCCCACTACTTCACAACTCCTTTCCCAGCTCCACCCGCTTCTACCAATACCACCCTTATATGGCTGGTTCGCTTCTTGATCCGGCCTGCGCTCCCCCGAGCCCTTGGCCGGAACCGCTTCATTGCTGTTCCCTCTTCAATAGCAATCTGCTTAACAATAAGTCCATCGGCAGCAAGTTTCGCGTTGTTCTCCGCATTCGCTATCGCGGATTTCAGCGTCTTGAGAATCAACGCTGCGCCCTTGCGCGAGTCAAAGCGCATCGCTTCAACGGCCTTGCCGGCCGGCATCCCTTTAAGACACCGCGCAATTCCCCGCACTTTCTGGCCGGAAATTCGAACGAATTTCATTATTGCTGTGACTTCCACGCAAACACCCCCGGTTTCACGCTACTTCAGCGTGATCGCCTTATCCGTATGCATGCCATGCTTTCTGAAGGTCCGCGTCGGGGAAAATTCCCCGAGCCTGTGACCCACCATGTTCTCCGTAACGAAAACCGACAAGTGCTCCTTGCCGTTATGAACAGCGAACGTGTGTCCCACAAATTCCGGCACTATCATCGAGCGCCTCGACCACGTCTTGATCGCCCGCTTCAGTCCCGTCCTATTCATGGCATCAACCTTGCGCATCAACTTCACGTCTACATACGGCCCCTTTTTCAGTGAACGTGCCATAATCTACTTTCTCCGCTTCATAATAAATCTATCCGACGGATGGCGTCTTCGCCTCGTCTTTTCGCCTTTTGCCAGCTTACCCCATGGCGACCTGGGATGCCCGCCACCCGAGCTGCGACCCTCGCCGCCGCCCATCGGGTGGTCAACTGGATTCATGACCACACCGCGCACGGTAGGCCGAATCCCCCTCCAGCGCTTCCGCCCGGCTTTACCGAGAGTAATAGCATCGTGCTCAGAATTACCGAGACGCCCTATAGTAGCCATGCACTTGGTGTTTATCATCCTAATCTCACCTGACGGCAATCTCATATGGGCAAATCCGCCCTCCTTTGCCATGAGTTCGGCCCCAATCCCGGCGCCACGTGCCAGTTTGCCGCCATTCCCGGGTACCAACTCGATGTTGTGTACAGTCATGCCAAGCGGTATCTCAGAGAGCGGCAACGCGTTACCGACGACCGGCTCCGCGTCAGATCCTGAATTCACCTCTGCGCCAACTGCAAGTCCGGCCGGAACAAGTATGTATCTCTTCTCCCCATCTATATAGTTCAAAAGCGCAATACGGCACGAACGATTCGGATCGTACTCTATCGAAACAACCTTCGCCGGAATCCCAGCCTTGTCCCTCTTGAAGTCGATCACTCTATACTTCCTTTTGTGACCACCACCGCGATGTCGCACTGATACGCGACCCGACGAGTTCCTGCCTGCCTTCGACTTCATTGGTCTGGTCAGTGACTTCTCGGGCTTCGACCTGGTGATCTCATCGAACGCAGGCACTGTCGTGCTTCTCAACGACGGTGTGTTCGGTTTGTATTTTCTAATCGCCATAAGTCACTCCATCTACTACACAAATTCGATCTTCTCGCCGGTCTTCACGGTAACCACTGCACGCTTCCAGCTCGCTGTTCTCCCGTAGCGAACCCCTCGCTCCCTCTTCTTCTTGCCGGCATAATTCATGATATTGACTTTGGTCACCGAAACCTTAAAAAGCTCTTCAACCGCCCGGGCAACTTCCACCTTGTTCGCAGACCTGTCAACTTTGAAGAAGTACTTATTCTCCTTCTCCATCAGCATGGTTCCCTTCTCGCTGAGCTGAACCGACCTGATAATGTTCCGAGCATCCTTCATGCTTTTGCCGCCTCCCGCTGCCCGAGCTTCGCGCACATAAGGTCAAGGACCGGCTTCGTGGCAATAATCCGAGGATTCCTCAGAATGTCATATACCGTCACCGTGCCAGGAGTCGCTACGGTAACGCCCTTGATGTTCTGCGCGGCCAATGCTGCGTTGTCCTTCTTCTTTTCCACGACAAGCAGTGTCGGCCCCTCCAACTTCAAGGCCTTCAGCATCGCAACCATCAGTTTTGTCTTGGGCTCAGGAAACTCCAGCTTGTCCAGAACGACAACACCGCCACTAGCGATCTTTTCGCTCAATACCCGCCGGTAAGCCAGTTGCTTCATCTTCTTGTTCGTTCCCTTGGCAAAACTGTGCGGCCTCGGGCCGAAAACCGATCCTCCACCACGCCAGATGGGTGACTGCCGATACCCGGCACGCGCACGACCGGTCCCCTTCTGTCGCCATGGTTTCTTGTTACTTCCGGCAACTTCCCCTTTGCCTAGAACGGAAGCCGTCCCTGCCCGCTTCCCTGCCAGGTATGCCACAACCGTGTCCTTAACCGCCTGTTCACCGGCGCTCAGCACGAGCAGGGCATCGGGTATTTCCATCTCGCCCTGTGCCTGCCCGTTCATGCTATGAACCTTCAACTTACTCATTTGCCCTTAGCCGCCTTCTTCTTCAAAGCCGTTGTCACCACAACAAATCCACCCGCCGGACCTGCAACGGCGCCACGAACCACAAGAACGTTATCCTCGGTCATGACCCTGACGACCTTCAGGTTCTGCGTAACTCTCTGTACGACACCCATATGCCCCGGCATCTTCTTGCCCTTCATTACTCGGGCAGGATAGGATGCACATCCTATTGAGCCGGGTTTTCTCTTGGCGTGGCCACCGTGTGTAATTGGACCGCCGGCCATATTGTGCCGCCTGACTACCCCCTGGAAGCCCTTGCCCTTGGTCACGCCCCTGACGTCAACAAATTCAACTCCTTCAAAGAGAGATACCGTAAGGGTATCCCCGGCTTTGACATCGGAATCCGAACCAACAGCCAATTCCCTCACCAATCGTTTCGGTGTGGTTCCAGCCTTCTTGAAATGGCCTAGTCTCGGCTTTCGCACCCGGCATTCCTTCTGCTCCCCAAAACCGCACTGGACCGCTTCGTAACCGTCGTTCTCCGTTGTCTTTCTCTGGAGAACCACACACGGACCCATTTCGAGCACGGTAACGGGGACGTGCCGTCCGTCCGTCTCAAACAAGCTCGTCATCCCGATCTTTCTGCCTAACAAGCCCTGCATTTGCTTCACCCATAGATCTTTATCGTGATGTCAACGCCTGCCGGAAGGTTCAGCTTCTTCAGCTCGTCAACCGTCTTCGCAGTTGGCTCCACTATTTCCAGCAATCGCTTGTGAGTCCTTGACTCGAACTGGTCCATCGATTTCTTATCAACGTGCGGACTCCGATTCACCGAGTAACGCTCAGTCCGAGTCGGCAATGGAATCGGACCCACAATCCGAGCGCCTGTCCGCTTCGCGGTCTCCACGATGTCGACCACAGCCTGATCCAGGACCCCGTGATCATAACCCCTCAACCTGATGCGTATTGACTGACCGTTCATCACTCTCCACCCTATCGGTTCTGCAACTGTTCAGCAAGCGGTTCCGGAACTATTTCCAGACTATGCGGTTCCATGGTATAGCTTGCCCGGCCCTTGCTCAGAGAACGAATCGCCGTAGCATAGCCGAACAATTTTGAAAGAGGCACCATTGCCATGATGATCTGAGCAACTTCGCCGTTCAGGATTTCTTTAACCCGTCCTCCTCGAGAGCTCAGGTCCGACAGCACATCTCCCAGGTACTCGGTCGGGGAGGCAATCTCCAATTTCATGATCGGCTCGAGGTAGACAGGATCAGCGCACCGAACCGCATCTCTAAGCGCAACTGTTGCGGCCGACCGATAAGCCATCTCCGTCGAAGATATGTCATCCCAGCTGCCACCCGTTACGCGCACTGTGACATCAACCAACGGGTAGTTCCCTATCACTCCCGTTGCGAGCCCGTCCACGATAGCCTGCCTGATGCCCTCATGAAATTCACGCGGTATCACGTTCTCTCGCACTTCGATCTGAACGCTGTTGCCCTTTGCCCTGTCCAACGGCGCAACGGTAAGCACAACATGCCCGAACTGTCGACGTCCGCCTATTTCGCGATCAAACACGACATCCCCTGCGCCTTCGCCGCGAATTGTCTCGCGGTACGCCACCATCGGGCGCCCCGTGTTACACTTCAGATTGAACTCGCTCGCCAGCCGATTCTGAAGGACCTCGAGATGCAGTTCGCCCATTCCCTTCATCAGGGTCTGACCGGTATCCGGATCAGTTGTCAGTGCGAGAGTCGGGTCCTCCGACTCGAGCGCGCTCAGCGCCGCCGCCAGTTTTTCCCTGTCGGCCTGTGTCTTCGGCTCGATTGCCATGCTCACAACCGGATCAGGAAACACTATCTTGTTCAGCGCCACCGGCCTGTTCTCCACGCAAAGCGTGTCCCCGGTAGTGAATCCCTTTAAGCCCGCGACCACACCTATCTCTCCGGCGAAAATCTCGTCAGTCTCGACCCGTTCGTCTGCATGGGCCTGGAATAGACGCGTAATTCGCTCCCTCTTTAGAGTCCTCGGATTGAATACGTTCTGCCCTTTCTTCAGGCTCCCCGAATACACCCGAACAGATATCACGCTTCCAACGTAGGGATCCACCGCCACCTTGAAAGCAAGTGCGGCCAATGGCTCGAAGTCATCTGCTCTCCGCTTCTCAATATCGTTTGTCTTTGGATGATACCCTTCGACGTCTGCAACATCGGCCGGGGATGGCAGGTACGCGACAACTGCGTCAAGAAGACGTTGTACCCCTTTGTTCCGCAACGCAGCACCGCAGAACACCGGGAATAGGGATGTCTTAAGCGTCGCCCTTCGGATCCCTGACCGCAGCACATCCGCGGGAACATCTGAGTTCTTGAGGTACGCTTCAAGCATATTCTCATCTCGTTCAGCAATGAACTCTACCAGTTCGGCTCGGGCCCGCTCGGCAGATGCAGCCAGGTCCGATGGAATATCAACAACTTGAGAGTTCTTGCCGAGTCCATCCTCGTCAAACATCACGGCTTTCAACTCGACCAGATCTATAAGGCCCTTGAACCCGTCTTCGGATCCAATCGGCAACTGGACAGGAATAACGTTGGGAGAAAGTCTCTCTCTCATCTGGTTGATAACCCTGTCGAAGCTCGCGCCCAGTCGGTCCAGCTTGTTGATGAATGCTATTCTGGGTACTTTGTACCTTTCCGCCTGGTGCCATACGGTTTCGGACTGGGACTGCACTCCACCCACTCCGCAAAACACCCCGATAGCTCCGTCCAGAACGCGCAATGACCGCTCGACCTCGGCCGTGAAATCAACGTGGCCCGGCGTGTCAATCAAGTTGACCTGAAAATCATTCCAGAAGAACGTCGTTGCCGCACTGGTAATGGTAATGCCGCGTTCGCGCTCCTGCGGCATCCAGTCCATGGCGGTAGTCCCCTCGTGAACCTCGCCCATGCGGTGAAGACGACCGGCATAGTACAGCATACGCTCGCTGATCGTGGTCTTACCGGCATCAATGTGGGCTACAATGCCGATGTTCCGAACCTTCGACATAGGCCGAATACGACCCGGCGCTTCGCGTCGATCTCGATCGCCGGATGCCTTCTTTGTCGCTATGTCGCTCAACGTTGCTTCCATTATCCGCCTGTCACTTCCCTGTCACACCCCGTTGCCTCACCATCTGTAATGCGCGAATGCCTTGTTGGCCTGAGCCATCTTGTGAGTATCTTCCTTCTTCTTTATCGCGTTCCCCTGGTTTCCGAAAGCGTCCAGGAGTTCCGTTGCCAACGCCTGATCCGTCGGCATACCTTTGCGCGCACTGGCAAATTGAATTATCCATCGCAGCGCCAGCGCCCTCTGACGTGAGGGTCTTACTTCGATCGGCACCTGGTACGTAGCGCCGCCGACACGGCGTGACTTGACCTCAACCCTGGGCTTCACGTTGTCTACTCCGCGCACCAGCACCTCGAGTGGATCCTGGCCTTCCTTCGCTTTCTCTATGCGCTGCAAGGCGCCGTAGACAATCCGTTCAGCCACGGATTTCTTTCCGCAAATCATCACTTGATTGATCAGGTGCGCCACAAGTTCACTCCCATACTTGGGATCAGGTGTAAAATCGCGTCGCACAGCTCTTCGTCGTCTTGACATTACTGTTAACCCATCCTCTTATCCGGCCTGTTTCTGTCTCTTCGCGCCGTATTTGGACCTGCTTTGTTTCCTGCCTTCAACGCCCATCGAATCCAGTGTGCCCCTCACGATATGATACCGAACACCGGGAAGATCCTTGACCCGTCCACCCCTGACCAGAACCACACTGTGCTCCTGAAGGTTGTGCCCGACACCAGGTATATAGGCGGTGACCTCTTGTCCCGACGCAAGGCGCACACGAGCAACCTTACGCAATGCGGAATTCGGTTTCTTAGGGGTCTGCGTCTTCACGAGCAGACAGACTCCGCGCCTCTGCGGTCGACCGTCAAGCGCCGGTGCCTTCCGCTTCTTCCGCAAGCGGCTGCGTCCTTTTCGCACTAGTTGACTTATCGTCGGCATAATCTCATCTCTTCCCCACTATCAGCGGACAAAGCGGGGTACTGTAGCAGAACCCTCGTCCGTGTACACCTCTATTTAAGCAACTCGTGAGCAGTCTTACGCTCCTCGGTCCAAACCTCCGTCATTTCCTCGACTGGGATCTGCTCAGCCAACGGCACAAGCTTGATGTTCTTGTACATATGGAACCCGGTTCCCCCGGGAATCTGATGACCCATAATGACATTCTCCTTGAAACCATGGAGATAGTCCACTTTCCCAAGCGTTGCAGCATTAGTCAGGACGCGCGTAGTATCCTGGAACGATGCTGCGGATATGAAGCTCTCCGTCTCAAGCGAAGCTTTCGTAATGCCGAGCAGCGACGGCGCCGCCTCTGCGGGACGCTTCCCTTCCAACTTCGCCTTCTCGTTGACTTCCAAGAACTTGTAGCGCTCCACCTGGTCACCCCACAGGAATTCTGTATCGCCGGGATCGGTAATTCTGACTTTTCGCAGCATCTGTCGAACAATGATTTCGATATGCTTGTCGTTGATCTCGACGCCCTGGAGCCTGTATACCTCCTGCACCTCGTTCACCAGATATTCCTGCAGTGCCTGCGGCCCGCATACATCAAGTATCTCCTGAGGTACCACTGGGCCCTCAGTCAGCTGCTGTCCCTTCTGAACCACGTCGCCGGGATACACCACGATGTGCTTGCCCATAGGAATCAGATGCTCTTCCTCGGCGCTCGTGACAGTATCCTTGATAACCAGACACCTGCGCCCGCGCTGATTCGGCCCGAACTCGACAACTCCGTCGATCTTGGCGATCTCGGCCGCATCCTTCGGTCGCCGAGCCTCAAAAAGCTCCGCCACCCTGGGCAGACCGCCCGTGATGTCTTTCTTCTTCGATTCCTTGCGCGGTGTCTTCGCGAGCACATGACCCGCAGAAATAACCTCATTCTCCTTAACCACAATATGAGCACGAGCCGGTATGCTGTGTACGGCCAGAACCGCGTTTGTCGATGCGTCACGCACCGCTATCTGAGGATGCAGGTCTTCCTTGTGCTCCAGCACAACAATACCCTTCATCCCCGTGCTCTCGTCGACTTCTCTCTTAACAGAAACATTTTCGACAAAATTATGAAAGCCTACTTTGCCCGCAACCTCTGCCAGGATCGGTACGCTGTAGGGATCCCATTGAACGTAGCTCTGCCCCTTCTTGACCGCATCTCCCTCGTCCACCGAAATAACCGCGCCGATCGACGTCTTGTGCCGCTCGAGCTCAACGCCGTTCTCATCACAAATGCTAATGGCACCGTTCTTGTTAAGGACGACGGATTGTCCTTCCTTATTTGTGACCACGCGCACATTGCTGAAGACAATCTTGCCCGCATGCTTCGCAACAATGCGAGGTTGCTTGAAGATGGATCTTGCAGTTCCGCCGATATGGAACGTTCTCATTGTCAACTGAGTGCCTGGCTCGCCAATCGACTGAGCTCCGATAATGCCGACGGCAGTTCCAATCTTTACCCCCTCGTTCGTCGAAAGGTCTCGGCC
>SPBP01000278.1 GCA_004525935.1 Lentisphaerales bacterium
GGAGCTCTTGCCCGAACCATTCGGACCGACGACCGAGTAGACGTTGCCCGCTTCGAGCGTACAGTCGTCGATGGACAAAGTGAACGTGCCGACAGTGCACCGGACATTATCCAATACGTACGAGGTCATTCGGTCCTCCTCTGGAAGAGCCCGAAAAGAACATTGACGCCGAGCGCAACCGTAAGAAGAACCAATCCAAGCGCTATGCCAAGCGCAAACTCTCCTTTGCTCGTCTCCAGTGCTATCGCCGTTGTGATCGTCCGCGTATACCCCTTGATGTTGCCACCCAGCATCATGGAAACGCCTACTTCGGCAAACACGCGGCCGAAGCCGGCCACGATGGCCGCGAGAATCCCGAAACGGGCTTCGTGGAGAAACATACGGAACCCTTGCGTGGAATCCGCCCCGAGCGAAAGGGCCGTCGTGTGAATTCGCCGGTCGAGCCCCTTGACGACAGCCACGGTCAGTCCCGAAATAATCGGAAAGGCGAGTATCCACTGCCCAATCACGATGGCTGTCCTGGTGTAGAGAAACCCCAGTTCCCCCAGCGGACCACGCCGCGAGAGAAACGAGTATACCATCAGCCCCACCACGACCGTCGGCATGGACATGAGCGTGTTCAGCAGGGTCAGTACGGCCTGGCGGCCGCGGAAGTGCTTGTGCGCGACAAGCACCCCCACGGGGACTCCCGTCAGGGTCGCCAGGATCGTGGAAAAGGACGCGACCAGCAGGGAGACGCCAACAATGCCAAGGAACTCGGCATCACCGGAGACGATGATCCGAAAGGCTTGAGCGAAACCCTGGGTGATATACTCCATGTCTGCTGCTATTGTGTCGGGTTGACTGCGTTTGGATAGTAGAGTGGCTTGCCCATTTTCTTGTACTCAGCGATCATTTGTTGGCATTCGGGGGACGTCATCCACGCGACGAGCGCCATTGCCAACTCGTATTTCGCGTGTTTGTATTTGTACGGGCTGATCGGGATAATGCCGTAGGGATTGAAGAGATTCTTGTCACCCTCGACGAGCAGCTTCAGCCGCAGCTTGTCTTTGCTGAACAGATATGTGGCGCGGTCTACCATGACATAGGCGCTCTTTTCGTCCGCCATGCGCAGCGTGGCACTCATTCCCTGGCCGGCTTCGAGATACCAATCGCCTGCGGGTATACGCTTCACCTTAGCCCAAAGCGACCTTTCCTTTTTGTGCGTTCCCGAATCGTCTCCGCGGGACACGAAGGTGTATTTGCCGTCCGCTATCTGGGCCAGCGCCGCCTTCGCATCTTTCGTTCCCGCGAGACCGGCCGGATCGGCCGCCGGGCCCAAGATGACGAAGTCATTGTACATCACGTCGCGGCGATTCACGCCGTAGCCGTCCGCAACAAACTTGTCCTCGGCCTCACGCGCGTGCACCAGGATGATGTCTACATCTCCGTTTTCAGCGATCTTGATCGCCTTTCCCGTGCCGACCGAGATGATGTGGATCTTCACGTTGTGTTTTTTCTCGAACGGCGGGAAGACATGGTCAAGCAACCCCGTTTCGTACGTGCTGGTTGTAGTTGCGAGCCGGAGGATGACCTCTTCAGCCCGCAGGTTCGACACAACACCCAAGCACAGCATTGATACCATCAGGAACAAACGTTTCTTCATTATCGGTTTTCCTTTATTGTTTCACAATCATTTGCACATATCCATAGTGTACTGTATCCTCGGTGCTGATCTCATTTGCCACATCGCCACTCAGGACAACTGAATAGCCTCCCTCGAACGCGCAGTGCTTGTTGAGTTCATACCCGAGCACAACAGAGATCTCCGAGCCAGCAAACGTGTCGCTGTTCGCAGCGTCCGCAGGTCTCAGCGCACTGCCTGATGCGCTGTACCATGCGTCTTCCGCCTCGTCCAACCAGTAGGCATGCACTTCCGGCCGCACCGTGAGAACGGAGGCAACATTCACACTGCCGCCCACGGCCAGTTCCCGCAGGTTCTGCCATCTGAAGAAGTCGATAATGCCGTAGGGACCGTGCGTGGTCTGATACGGCGGCACGAACGTTTCCGTCTTGCCGTCGGCTGGATCATGGTCGCCGGAAGCCAGATTGCCTTCCAAAAAGGCCATGGGCTTGCATTTGGCATCGAAGCGCTGCTCAATGCGACACGCTAATGCATACGCACCGATATCGACGTCTCCCTGCTCACCGCACTGATACGCACCTTCGGCGTCCACGCTGAGTAGGTTCCGGTTCTTTGCAGAGAAACGTGCACCTGTCGTATATCGGTCATGCACCGTGTCTTGCGATGCAATCGGGCTCTCCTTGCGGACCGCGTATAGGTCCAACGAAGACCTTTCCCCCAGTTTCAACACGTTGTATATGCCGGTGAGTTTCTCATCAGAGTTCGCCGTATTGAAGCCACTTTCGTATGTAACGGGACATCCGAAGAAAACATCGCTGTTCAACGGCCCGAGAGTCAGTCCAATAAGCGCGGCGTCGAACGAACGGATCTTGTTGCCCCAGGTTGGCGCCGAGAGGATGCGATTTTGTCCATAGCCGATCTTCTGGCGCCCGAGCTTGACACGGGTCGGCGTGCCAAAGAGCCCGTTGAATTCGGCGAAGGCCTGATGGAGATCGAAATCGTCCTCCTGTCCTCGCTCAGGCGCATCATGCGTCCATTCACGGGCGTCGAGGCCTTCGATAAAGAAAGTGAAGCTCTTCTCGTAGCTCAGATCGGCATGCACTCGCAACCGGTTGTAGACGACATTCTTCGAATCATCTTTACTGTCCAGGAAACGTTCCTGAAGCTCGTATCGCGTTCTGTTGTCACCCCCCATGGAGAGATTCCAACCGCCGTCAGACTCTTTCGGAGCCGCCAGAACCACCGTGCAGAATGTGACGAGCATTGTAACCGCCAGAACCCAACACCCATTATACCTCTTATATCTCCTCATACTTCCGCCTCCTTTGTGTTTTGTCTGATATTCTCAGTGCGCGTCAACGCGGTGAAGCATCAATATGGCGTGTTCCATTGTTTTGAGAATCTCCTCCATGTACTCGCGCGCCGCTCGCACGCTTCCGGGGATGGCATAGACCAGCATCGTGCCCTTGACCCCCGCAACGCTTCGGCTGAGCAACGCATTGGGCTTCCCGGCGCCGTACCTGACGCGTATGGCCTCCATGATTCCCGGTATCGTCTTCTCGCAGAAGGCGTGGACTGCTTCCGGCGTCACGTCGCGCGGGCCGATTCCCGTTCCACCCGTGATGACGGCAATGTCTCCGTTCTCAGCCACGAATGACTCCAACGCGCCAGTGATAGTAGATATTTCGTCGGGAACAATCTGTCGCCGGATCGCCGGATGCCATCGCTTGTCGGCAAAAAACTCGGTGAACAACGTTTCGACCGCAGGGCCGCTGCGGTCTTCGTACGTGCCGACACTGGCGCGGTCGCTGGCGGTCACAATGAACATCTTCAGGGGACGCGGCAGGTGTTCAATGGAATCCCCCGCCTGTACGGCCCCGCCCTTGAGGACCTTGCAGAAGATGCCCTCCTTGGGCATGACGCACTTCCCGACCTCCCGGAAGATGGCGCAGGCGTCACCGTGACATTCCTTGCCAATCTGGGTGACTTCCAGTTCGGCTTGGCCGATCCTGAGCCGGTCCATGAGTCCGACAGTTCGCAGATCGAGCCCGCCGGTGGTGATGTTTTCGGCAAACTCCCCGTTGCCGACGGTCCGATCCATCTGCTGCTGGAAGCCGTCTATCAACTCACGCGACAGCACGCTCACCTGGCGATGCCAGTTCCCCGCGTGGGCGTCGCCAGCTATGCCGCGGGCGTCGAGGGTGATTTCCGGAACCGGGTGCTTCGGAATGCCCTTCTCGGTCGAGATGTTTACGGATAC
>SPBP01000126.1 GCA_004525935.1 Lentisphaerales bacterium
CTCGTCGCCCGGCTCCCTGAAGTGCACATGCGGATCAATAAACCCCGGGACGACTACAAGGCCTTCTGCATCAATCTTCCGTACGGCATCACAACCGGCCACCGGGTTCGCAGCAATTCTTCCATCACACAGATAGATATCGGCGACCTCGTCCCTGCCTGATGCAGGATCGACTATGCGACCGCCCGAAATATGCCATTGTTCATGCATTGCCGCTCCGAACCCGAACATTGCACGATCAACGTGCAATATGCGGCCAAACATACGTTCAGCCTGAGAGACATGTCAAGTTTCGCGGCCAAATCGCGTCCTCTTTGTTCTTGCGAACGCAACCCGCGAGAACCATATTATAACTCCAATGACTCCTGATCTCGAAACGAAGCTGTTTGCAAAGTCGCTGTCGCTCCGACTGATGTTGCGCGAAATCATCGATCTTGTCGGAACCGGCCCTGGCAGAACCTGCCTCGAGCTTAATCGAGGACAGCCCGTGATGAGTTCCGCATTCCGCAAGCAGGGCGGCACATGGCATACAGTCGTCCTTTCGGAATCCAGCCGGGACGAAGTAGTCTCCGCGGGCGGAAGCAATGTCAGCGTCTTCAACGGCAAGACGCTGCCCTTTGAAGACAAGACATTTGACGTGGTCGTCATTACCGACTTCCTTCAGCGGATTCCTGATGCCGAAGAGCTGATCGCCGAGTGCCATCGCATAACCAAAGCCACGGGCAACCTGATCGTTAATGTCCCGCACGCGAAGAGATGGTCGCTTCTCAACCTGTTGTCTTCTACTTTCGGCCTGACTCCACAGAAACGTGGATGGACTCGCCGCGGTTACACGGAAGCCGAACTCTTTGATCTCATCAAGCACGGTTTCGATGTCCACACGGAGCGATCGCACGTGCGTTTCCTCCTCCATCTCGTCGATACCATCGTACAACTCAGGATCATGCGCCGTGGCACCGCAGGACAGGTCCCGGACGAGGCTGTCCTCGGCATTGTGAGCCGAGCCTATCCTTTCTCGTGGCTTGCCTATCAACTCGATGCCCTGCTACTCCTTACAAAGGGCTATTATCTGCTCGCTTGCGCCAAACGCCATGCCTGGCGTCCGCGCAAAGCGCCGGTACTCAATGACGGCAGAAGGATAGGCGATGCGGTTCTGAGCAAAATCAAGGCCTGAGTACACTGCGCCGCGTTTCTCCAGCCCTCATCTTCGCGGGGATTGACACGGTAGCAGAAGATGATACAGTGCCGATTCCGTTTTCTTCAGGATCTTGAAAGCAAACAGAGTCAGCCGCGCGAACTTCGCGGCCGGGGAACATCATGAAACGAACTTACCAGCCATCGAAACTGAAACGCAAAAGAAAGATCGGATTTCGGGCCCGTATGGCCACGCCGGGCGGCAGGGAAGTGATCGCCCGTCGCCGCAGAAAGGGACGAGCCAAGCTGTCGGCATGACACCTCGTTTCCGGCACGTCCGATTCCGAAACAAGTGACCGAACGTCGTCAGCGTGGTGCGTGCCTGTCTTCGCGTGATCGAATTGCCAGTTCGATCGATTTCCGACAAGCGTACGATAAGGGCATCAGGATCAGGGGAAGGTTCATGACCTTCTGGTTTCGCCGTTATGACACTGACGTTCTGAGGTTGGGTGTTGTCGCCGGAGCCAGAACAGGCAAAGCCGTCCAGCGTAATAGGGCCAGAAGATTGTTGAGAGAAGCTTTTCGTCTCAATCGCGAAAAGCTGCACGGCAACGGAGATATCGTTCTCTCAGCCAGGTCATCGATTTGCGACACGACATATGGGGAAGTGAGCCGGGAATTACTGGAACTCGCCAGACGCGCCGGACTCTATGGGGACAGGGCAGGATCGGACCCGCGTAAGGGCCATGCCCGGCAGGCATCATCGAAGGACAGGATATGAAACATGTTCTTATAGGATTGATACGCTGTTACCAGGTTGTCTTCTCATTCCTCTTTCGTGGATGCTGCCGCTTCTATCCGAGCTGCTCCACGTACGCAATCCAGGCAATGCGTCAGCACGGGGCAATCAAAGGGTCCTTTCTTTCACTGAAAAGGCTCTGCAAGTGCCATCCTTTCAATCCGGGCGGAATAGACCCGGTCCCCGCCCCCATTGCAAGGCACCAGCCGGACTTGTTCCCGTCGGAAGAAACACATTCGATCAACATTGAGTCGTCCGGGATCAACGCCACATGAAGAAACAGGATATTCCTATCATTGTTCTGCTGGTAGGCCTGCTTGTGGCCTGGCCGATAATCTCAAAGAAACTCTTCCCTCCGGCGCCCCCGCAACCACAGCCGCCCGATATCGAGAAGGTTGAGCCAGCTCTTCTGCCCGACGAACGCGGGCCGGTTCCTCAGACTGATGAACCCGCGCCGGCATTGCCGGAACCGGACAAAGTCGATCCCCTACCAGCCGAGCCCGGCGAGCCACCCTCCCATTCCGGAGCCAACCCGGATCTTGTTGAATTCGGGAATTCAGTCGTAAGCCTGACGTTCTCATCCTGGGGCGGAGGAATAGTCTCGGCTGTGCTGCACGAGTACCCTCAAACGACCGAGCCCGAGAGTGCTCCGCTGCAAATGGATTTCTCTAAACACCAGTCACTGACCTACAGCTCATTGCCGGGCCTCACAACCAACCACGACTTTGAAGTGACGCGCCAGGGCGATTCGCTCGTCATCAACGCCGTATCAGATGCCGGCGTCTCATTCAACAGGGTCGTCACATTCTCGGGAGAAGGATACGAACTGAGGGTTGTCGATACGATCTCCAACGTCGGGGGTGCCCCGATTCAGCTTCCCGACTACGGCCTTCACCTTGGCCCCATGCAAAAGATCGCCACCAGCGCACGCGGGCGGGCCGCCGGAATCAGCTATCTGGGAGTTGACTATGCTCTATCACACGGTGGCAAGGGAACGCAGCACACCGGCAAGAAGATGCCCGCGCAGTTCAGGGATGCATACTCCAAGAGTTTCATGTGCTCCGGCGGAAGCGCAATCAGGAGACCGGATATCGTCAAAACGCAGGAAGTAGACGATGAGACGGACTGGTTCGCGGTGAAGAATAAGTTCTTCGTTCAACTTCTGGCGCCGATTGCCCCCGGGAATTTTGCCTCATCACTTTCAATCTATGCCGAGAGAGCCGTTTCCGACCAGGAACTTGAAGACCCCGACAATGCCACTGCCTGGCCGTCATCAGTTATCGTCAGCGAGGCATACGCGACGGCCGAATTCCGCGGGCAGGCATTGGCTCCCGGCGAGTCTTTCTCCCGAGAAATGCGTTACTACCTGGGACCCAAGCTGTACTCCGCTCTCAAGGCGATGGGCAAGGGCGACGTGATGGAATTCGGATGGTCGGGCGGATTCTTCGGATGGTTTGGCGCACTTATCGGGGGTTTGTGCCCGGCACTGCTCTGGCTGCTGAATGCGCTCTACTCCATGATCCCGAACTACGGTGTGGCTATAATCCTGCTGACCCTTCTCATACGTATCGTCTTCTGGCCCATAATGCAGAAGAGCACCGATAATATGAAGAAGATGCAGGAGATTCAGCCGCAGCTGAAGGAACTCAAGGAGAAGTTCGGAAGCGACCATCAAAAGTTCATCAAGAAGCAACAGGAACTGTTCAAGGAGCATAAGGTCAGCCCCGTCGGCGGATGCCTTCCCATGCTGATCCAGATACCCGTATTCATCGCCCTGTTCACCGTCCTGCGAAGCGCCGTCGAGCTGAGATTTGCGGGCTTCCTCTGGATCGGCGACCTCAGCGAACCTGAGGGTCTGCTGTCCGGTGTGATGCCGGCCCCTATCTATGAACTGAATATCCTGCCCATCCTGATGACGGTCACCATGATCTGGCAACAGAGACTGACGCCTTCAGGGGGTGATCCGCAACAACAGAAGATGATGGCCATCATGATGCCAGTTCTTATGCTGGTGCTCTTCTACGGAATGGCTTCGGCCCTCGTCCTCTACTGGACTTTCAGTCAGTGCCTGGGCATCGTCCAGCTTCTGCTCAAGAACCGCAAGGATCAGAGAAAAGCCGAAGCTGCATCGGCAGGATAGACGACTTCAGTCGTTCTCCGGCCGAACGGGTCGGTTCATCAGCATCCTGACCGCATCCGCAGGTGGTGTTCCATCGTAGAGAACCGAGTAGACCGCGTTCGTAATCGGCACCTCGACTCCCGCACCCAGCGCAAGATCCCGGACAATTGCGCAGTTCCATGCGCCCTCGATCGCCTGTGACGAATCAAGAACGTCCTGCACTTTTTCGCCACGCCCGATCCGTTCGCCAACACCACGGTTCCTGCTCAGTTTACTGAAACAGGTGACAATAAGATCGCCGATGCCACTCAAACCCGAGAACGTGATGCGCTCCGCTCCCAGTTCGCAACCAAGTCGGGCTATTTCGGCAGCGCCTCTCGAGACCAGCACCGCCTTCGTATTGTCACCAAGCCCGATCCCGTCCGCCGCGCCAGCCGCCAATGCAATCACGTTCTTCAAGGCGCCGCCAAGCTCAACGCCAATCACGTCGTTCGTGGTATAGACTCGAAAGAACTCGTTAGTGAACGCTTCCGCCAGGCGAACTGCCAGCGCCGGATCTGTGCAACCAAGTGCAACTGCCGCTGGGATCCCACGCGCAACCTCCTCCGCATGGCTCGGCCCGGACAGCACCGCAACACCATCACACCCCAGTAACTCATACGCGACTTCAGTCATTCTCTTACCCGAGCCGGAATCGAGGCCCTTCGTAACACTGACAAACACGCAGTCGGCCTTGAAAAGCCCCGAGAAGCCTGCAATGGACTCCCTGAAATAACGTGACGGAACGGCTAGAACCGCAATGTCTGCAATCGCTGCAGCCTCATTGCGGTCGGCAGTCCACTGCAGCTCCGGAGGCAACTTCACGCCCGGCAGGTATTGCGCATTCTCTCCCGCTGACCTGATACGCCCGGGATTCTCCTTGAAAGCGCTCCACACGGTAACGCTGTGACCGTTGGCGTGCAAAACCAGCGCCAACGCTGTCCCCCATGCGCCGTCTCCGATTACGGCAATGTTCTGTGCGCCTGCGGCGATCAAGGTGTACCCTCCAGCCCTTTCTTCTTCCGCAGTTCAATACGGTTCTCGTTACCACGCAAGAGTCGCCCGATGTTCTCCCTGTGTTTCCATATAAGAATGATTGCAAGCAGCGTCAGCACGAGAGGGAGAACAAAACCGTCCTTCATCGTGGTGACCCACGCCAGAACACAAATCGCGACCGCCGCAGAAATTGATGCGAGCGAAACATAGCGGGTCGACAGGAACACAAGCAACCACACACCGAATCCCGCCAGCGCGCACCAGGGCGCCAACCCGACAAGTGCACCGGTGCTCGTTGCTACTCCCTTCCCTCCCTTGAACCCGAGATATACCGGCCAGTTGTGACCCATGACTGCAAGCGCTCCGCATAAGAGCGATAGTTCGGACGTCTGCACTCTCCCCGTAATCTTCTCGGCCACCATGGGAAAAAGAAGAACTGGCACAAGTCCTTTCAATGCATCAATCACAAGGGTGAATAACCCCCATCCTTTCCCAAGCGCGCGAAGGACGTTGGTTGCCCCGATGTTTCCACTGCCGATCTTCCTGATGTCAACGCCCTTGGCCAGACCTGTCAGGAGCCCTGTCGGCACAGCGCCCACCAGATACGAGAGCGTGCCCGCCACCAGCCAGATTATGACCCCGCTATTGCTCATATTCATCGCTCTTCATATAGCCTGATTACGTCCGTCCAACAACTCATAATCCTGCAGATCAATGCCCATCCGTCATTTACAACGAACAACCCACCAAACTTGACATTGGCCTTCAGATGCAATACCATAGCTTATATGAAACACATGATGAAACAGGGGCTTTGCGTTCTCTTGATAGCTGCCACTTCGGCAGCTGCGAGTACCGTTCGGGCAGCGCGTCAGGCCGTCTCCATGGCCGATTACGGCGTCATCCTCGAAAGAATGCCGTTTGGCCGAGCCCCGCAAACTCCTCCCCCAACGGCGGTCGTGAACCCCGCCCCGACAAAAGCGGAACTTGATATTTTCAGGAACATGCGGGTCTGCTTCATGGATAATGCCCTGGACGGCCTCCGGGTTGCCATTGTTGACAATAAGGAAAACAAGACCTACGACCTCGGAGTCGGGGAGTCGGACGATGGGCTGACGTTGCTTAGCGCCGATTATGACCGCGAAATGGCATTTGTTCAGAAGAACGGCTTCAGCCAGTGGATCGACTCCAAGGGCCTCTCCAGCGAGACGGCGCTATCCGCCGGGACCGGTGGGACCATCACCAAGGTTGCGACATCCACGCGCGCATCCCGTCTGCCCGCTAACGTCGGGCAGACACGATCCGCAACTGTGGCAGCCCAGATAAAGCGCCGCGAAGAGGTTCTTCAGCAACGAAGAGACGCTATTGCTGCAAGGGAGTCCGTCGAAGACAAAGATGCCCTTCGACAGAGACTGTCAGAATACAACATGGATCTTATCCGGGCAGGCGGCAGTCTTGGCCTCCCTTTGCCCATTCCACTGACAAAGGAACAGGACGACCAGCTGGTCGCAGAAGGTGTCCTGCCACCCGCTGAATAGACGGATTAAAAAAGATAATATTCTGGTTGACCAAACACAGGAGAAGAGATACATTGTATGTGTATTGAATAGGTATGTCAGGACTTACAGGACAAACATAACGGGAGGCAGCAACATGAAACGGATTCTTGCAGTGCTGGTGACGGTTTCGGTACTTGCTTGCATGGCTGTTGCACAAGATGTGACAAGCGTTAATGCAGTCGGATTTATCAAGAAAACTATCCCTGATGGTGGTTGGGGCATAATTGCAATGCCGCTGGCCAGCACGACCGGCGCGGTGGAGTTTGCGATCGGTGATATTCTGGTGGATGCGCCGGATTATACTCAAGTTAGTTGGTTTGACGTAGGCCTTCAGACATGGCTTAGTGCTGACAACTATGGGACGGGCCTTGGC
>SPBP01000045.1 GCA_004525935.1 Lentisphaerales bacterium
AGCTGGAATCGCTGGAGGATACGTGCAACTTAAGGGAGCCGGCTTTGTCACTCAGCCCGAGCTGGATCGGCGAAAGTCTCTGGAGGCGGTTGATTTTCTTAGCGCGCACAAGTTGTTGATACGTTGCCGGATTAGGCTCAAACGCATAGACCTGGACGTCCGGATGTTGCGAGAGCATACAGTAGGAATAGAAGCCATAGTTGGCCCCGATATCGAAGAACACCCCGTTCGTCCGGACCCATGCCGCCAGTCTTTGGGGGCTCGGACGCTCGAATCTCCGTCCCCGCCAGTACGTAGCCCGGATGATGCCGTCGGAGAAATCCAGGGGGAGCCTGATGCCGGGCACTATTTCGCATTCCAGGCAACGCGGCATGAGTTTGAAGAACAGGGAGAACGCCAGGGGGCCAAGGCGCGGAAACCCATAGCCGAGCCTGGCGCGCAGCTTGTCGGCAACCTTCCCGAAAGCAACTCTAGTCATGTGTGCGAATCCGGAACCGGGCTGTGGATGCTGAACGTTTGTAAATCAAGGCTCCCCGAGACCGGTCAGCAAACGACACGACCCCGAAAGAAAAGACGCAGGTATTCCAGCGGCTTGATGCCCAAGCCGGAAACTGCGCGCAGGACGATCCACCAGTCGAGATAAAGCAGAGGCACGACAAAGGTTGCAAGCAGGATACCGTTCAAGTTGAACCGTGGTGCCAGGATCACGGCGAGAATTACCACGCCGATCCCTGTGAAAAGTTGTGCAAGGGCAAATGGGTTCCTGTTTTCGGTCAGGATAAGATGCCCGTGCAGTGACTGTTGAAGAGCCAGGAGAAGCGTAGCAGCTAACAGTACCAGCAGCGGGCCGGGCAGGAGCAGAGTCCGGGCGCCGGTGATCTCGAGGAGTGTTGGGGCAAGAACGATGATTGCCGCGGCACCAAGTACAAACGTCAATACTGAAAGCCGAATGCGCGCGACAGATACGGCAATCAACCGTCGCACCTCGTTTTGTGCACGGAACCGGTTCAACTCGGGGATCTTGACGAGCAACCAGACGGCACTCAGCACTACCAGCTTGTTGAGCAGCTGCAGCGAAAGCCCGAGCGAAGCCGTTGTTTCCAGATCGATGAATGCGCTACAGATCAGGACTGTGGCCGGCACAGACAGGTACGCTCCCACCCCGCAGATCCCCAATCGCCACGAGTTGGGCCACAATTTGCGAAGCAGAGACCATTGCAGGCCCTCGTCGGCACTCCGGCGAAAGACGTGGCCCGTTGCGCGGTGGAATGCCCTCATCGCGGCGATCCGGGTAAAGATAGACATTAGCAGACTGCCTGCCGCGAGTGACCAGATGCCGAAATGAAGGATCAGGCCCGCCGCGGCAACCACGCAGTTGATAATTGAGCCGATCGTCAGGATCCGCTGTGCACGGCAGACCTCATTGATTCCGGAGAGCAAAGCCGGCCACAACAGCCCCGAGAGACTGAGACAATAGCCGAACGAATAAACCAGCCATGCCGTTCGCAGAATACCGGCATCGGGCAAATCTCTGGTCAAGTGCCAGATCCACGTACTGCCGCACAGGGCAAGCAGTACAAAGCACACCATTGCGAAAAGCCGATAGTACCAAACCAGGGTTCTCACCAGCTTGTGCATGGCCGCGGTGTTCGGCCGGGCATTGTCTGCCTGTTTCAGAGGAGCGATGCCAAAGGACAGAAGGTCTTCCGCGCCTGACCACAAGTATGCAGCCGCCCGACTTACGCTGACGGACACGCCGTCGTCTATGAGCAAAACGAGCCCCCCCATGCTTACGAACACGTACCATATCCCGAGATGCTGGCCTGGCACATAGTGCGCAATCAGGGGGAGGAGCAAAATGGCTCCGCCGCTCCGCAGGAAACTACCTAGAAACGCCCAGACCACGGCAGTACGAACGAGGCGCGCAGGCGCAAGCCGGGCGAGCAATTGCTTGAACTTCATACAGTTGCTCGATGATTCAGGTCCATATCAATCAGCTCCTTCTAGCCCATATCACATTGGGATTCCTGCCGCCGCGAAAAGTCTTGAAGCCATGCTGCTCCAGTGTGCCAACGAGCATTTGCGGATCTCGGCCCGGTCGCTGGTGCGTTTCCACGACAACCTGCCGTATCCGTTCCCAGTTCGGCTCTTCCAGCGAGGAGAAGATCTCGAATTCCGCACCTTCACAGTCGAGCTTCAAAAGATCGACCGAGCCGATCAATCCGTCATGGAATAGATCGTTGAGGCTGATCGTCGGAACCTGTACCTTCCGGGTGTGAGGAGATGACTGTGCAAACAAGCTGCTGGCTCCGGCATTGTCGTCGTCGATGTAGAGCGTGGCAGAACCACGCTGTCCCGCAACCGCTGAACCAAAAAGCCTTGCATGAAGGGCAGGATTCGCTGCCAGATTTGCTTGGAGTATTCCCCGGATTTCTGGCACGGGCTCAAAGAGTGCGTATTGTGCTGCCGGACTTCGCTTGAACAGCCAGATGCAGAATGCCCCGATATTGGCCCCTATATCGACTACAGAACGCAACCCGTCCCACTGCAGTGCGGGATGGGAATACCCTTCCGTCAGCAAGTTCTCGCCGAAGGCTATTTCGTTAAGTCCGGCCCTGAACGAGATACTCCTGCCGTCCCTGAATCTCGCGGTCAGCATGCGGCCTTTGGGTATCAGCCGAAATTTAAGCAGCCAGAGGACCGGCCAGTTGCGGAACAGCTTTGCTATCCGGCATGAAGTGCGAATCTTGTCAGGTATACTCATTGTGTGCGAACGGCCGGCGGCGCGGAGACGCCCCCGAGGAGTTCTTCGATAAGCGCGAAATAGAGCGGCATCACCGCCTCCGGGAAGAAGCGAACGGCGTTCAACTTGCCGGCAGCCCCCATCTTATCCCGCAGCCTGCCGTCCTGGATCAGACGGCAAAGGTGGTTGGCGAACAGATCGATATTACCAGCGGGGGCCAGCAGCGCAGTCTGGCCATCCAACAGCAGGTCGCGTAATCCGTCCACGTTGCTTGCCACTATGGGCTTGCCGCACGCCATGCCCTCAAGTGCAGCTCTACCGAACGTTTCGGCGGTGCTCGGGAAAGCGACAATGTCAGCTGCGGCTATATATTCAATGCCGTTCGGACAATGGCCCAGGAACGAACAGGTCTCGCCCAATCCAAGACTGCGCGCCTCTTTCTCCAAGGAAGAATGCAACTTGCCGCCGCCTACTATCCACAGCTTGGCATTTGGACACTTCTGCTTGACGTGTCCCCAGCTTTTCAGAAGCCAGTCGACATGTTTTTCGGCGACCAGCCGTGTGGCACAGACTACATGGCATTCTTGATTGTTCCAGCCTTTGGCGGCTCGCAGGGCAGCGGCGGCTTCTGCAGTCGGAATCAAGGTCGGGTTCAGCGTGTTCGGGATTACAGTCAACTTGGTTTGTGCCGGCCAGTGGCGAATGAGATACTGCTGTCGGCTACTCTCGGAAAGCACTACAACCTTGTCTGACAATCGGCAAGGAGTCCATTCGCAAACGAAGTTCCGGTTGATTCGCCACCAGTCCCAATCGGAGTAGAAAGCGGGCCAGCGCGCGATATAGACGACGTGGTTGATACCAGTCATCCGTCCGGCAATAGCCCCGAAGAACCCGCCCCATTGCCCGTGCAATAAGAGCAAGTCCGGCCGGACTCGCCGAAGTGCGGAGCAGAGCGCGAAGAATCCCCATACGCACTTGTAAAGCCTGTCGACAGGCAGGTGGATACGCCGGATTTGAAGCCGGTCACAGGTTTCAGCAAGCACCCCAGCCCCGCCGTGCAGCACCACGTTTTCATAACGTGTCTGAAGGGAGGAGACAAGATCCGAGATTGAGAACGGCCCACCACTGAACTCGTCCTGGTGGAGGAGGTGGGCAATTACAGGTCGTGCGACTCTGCCCTGGGCGGTCATCAATGTTCTCCTTCAGGCACACTCCGTGCCCGTGGATTATGCACAACCCCAACTAGACATGGGGGGAGTTTCCACTCTATCATCTGCGCGAAATGGCTACAAGGCTTGGCCGCTGGTGTTTTGCAGAGAATTCTGCGACGAGGGCCGGCGCGGACGAGTCGACGAGCGTAGACGCCAGGGCTTTTCTATTGACATCCGTTGGCATCACTTTACGCTCTCCGGGCGTGTAACTCAGATGGCGGGCGTAGCTCAGTTGGTTAGAGCGTCAGGTTGTGGTCCTGAATGTCGCGGGTTCGAATCCCGTCGCTCGCCCCACATGTCGGGGCCCTACCCGGAGTCAGGCATTCTCCTGACACGACAAGTAATAAGAACTCACGACTTGGTCTTTCGGCGATCATGCGTTTCATGGAATCGATTGAGGTCTACTGTCCAGCAGTTCCCTAACCACGCCAGCGAGATACTGGCCGCGCAGCCTGTTCCCTTCTTCATTCATATGCAGGAGATCTGCAAAGTACTTGGGTTCTGAGCGAGAGACTTCTGCCATGTCTACATGGTAGACACCCAGGTGCTCACATACCTGCCGAATTTCTTCCCGCACCAGCAGGAAAATTTCCCTTTGCGCCCATTCAACCTGTGCATTGCAGTCTTGGAGCACCACAAGGACATCGACACCATCTCTTTTCGGCAGGGAGACAAGCAGCTTGAGCTCTTCTCTAAAACGCGCAAGTGCGGGAGGGCTCGGATGTTCCGGCTTGGCCGCTTTTGAATCATAGGCGAGTGCGTTCAGGTCATTGCCAATGAGTTGTCGTCCAGCGAGCGCGTTGATCTTGCAGGAAAGGAGAAAAAGCAATCGCGAGTTGAGCCAAAGAGGCTTGTGCGCGGGAAACAGCCTGAAGTTTTCAGAATGGGCAGGGCCTACATTGGCATTCAGCAGACACTGGTTAATGTCATTGAAGCCCACGGAGAGGATCAGGAATCTGCTTATTGGCGCGATCCAGCTGTTTCGGGCGCAAGCCAGTGGACCCCAATTTGTGGCATTCGGCACAGCATATTCGCCGGGAGAGGGGCTCTTCAGTGTGCGGCGGGTCTTGTAATAGTGAATACCATGCGCGCCAACCTCTCGCCTGTCCTGCCAGCCGCCGAACCCAGGAAGATGAGGAAATAGGCTTGTTTTCGGCAAGCCGGGAATGTAGGGTCCGAAATGTTCGTGGGAAGGTGAATGTCAATTGCGCGGGTAAAGTGCCTACGGGAGGAAACAGATGAGCGTGCTGGAACAGATAGCGGAGAACTTGATCAAGGGCAAAGCGAACGACGTAAAGACACTTGTGCAGCAGGCCCTGGATGAAGGGCTGGATGCCGGGAAGATCTTGAACGAGGGGCTTCTCGCAGGAATGGGTGTTGTCGGGAAGCGCTTCAAGGCCAATGAGGTCTATGTGCCAGAAGTTCTGATCGCGGCGCGCGCAATGAAAGCGGGCACGGAAATTCTGAAACCAAGACTGGCTGCAGACGGCGTGAAAGCATGCGGCACGATTGTAGTTGGCACGGTGCAGGGAGATTTGCATGACATCGGCAAGAATCTTGTCGGCATGATGATGGAAGGCGCCGGTTTCAAGGTTATCGATATCGGCATCAACGTGCCCGCAGAGAAGTTTGTTGAAAGTGCCAAGGAAAACAACGCCGAATTGATCGGCGTATCCGCGTTGTTGACAACCACCATGACAAACATGAAGGCGGTTGTCGACGCAGCCAAGTCGGCCGGGCTGGCGGGCAAGACAAAGGTCATGGTCGGTGGTGCACCGGTGACGCAGGCGTTTTGCGATGAAATCGGCGCCGACGGCTACGCGGCGGATGCGGCATCTGCGGCGGATGTAGCCAAAGAGCTTATCGCATAGAACGAGCGCGGTGTTGCCCGGGCCATGAGCACATGCATTGTGTGTGTCGCGCGGTTCATGGTCTTGCTGTTGCCGTTCGGAAAAACCGTTTGTCTTCAAGAGTGAAAAGCATTGTTGACCAGAGCAGCTCCGGTTCCATCCTGATATCGGATGGCGCGTGGGGGACTCTTCTACACGGCAAAGACCTGAAGCCCGGCGAATGTCCCGAGCTCTGGTGTGTAGAACACCGCGCTGATGTGCTCCAAATTCCAAGCAGTTACATTGCAGCCGGGGCGGACATAGTAGGAACGAACAGTTTCGGCGGCAGTCGCTTGAAGTTGCAGGCGTACGGACTTGCGGAGCGCGCGGCGGAACTGAACCGGGCTGCGGCCGAGATATCACGCGAGGCCGCCGGGCCGAACCACCACGTTCTTGCTTCCATCGGGCCCACCGGCAAGATGTTGGCAATGGGCGACATCAGCGAGAAAGAGTTGTACGGCGCGTTTTGCGAACAGGCCGTTGCCCTTGAACAAGGCGGGGCGGATGGGTGTTGCATCGAAACAATGTCTGCAGTAGACGAAGCAGAGATAGCGGTGCGCGCGGTCCGGGAGAATACCGGGCTGGAAATCGCATGCACATTCACTTTTGACAGGACCCTCAGTGGCGAATACCGCACGATGATGGGCGTCTCGCCCGTGGAAATGGCCCGCGCAATGATCGATGCGGGCGCTGCTATAATTGGCACGAATTGCGGGAACGGCATAGAAGGGATGATCGAAATCGTACGGGAAATCCGAAGCGAAGTGCCGGATGTCCCGATTCTTGTCAACGCAAATGCCGGCATGCCTGTTCTGGTGGCAGGACGAGATGTCTTTCCGGACACGCCGGAAGTAATGGCAGGGCTGGTCGGCGCCCTTGTAGAGGCTGGCGCCAACATTATCGGAGGCTGTTGCGGGACGACTCCCGCGCATATTGCAGCCATCGTTGCCGCTGCGAAAGGGATACCGGCACGGCGCGCCGAACCATGAACGCCGGAATGCCATGACACTTACCCTAGCCAGTGAATTGATTGTCCTGGGAGTACTGTTTTTCTGTTCGGCATTCTTCTCAAGCGCGGAGACAGCCCTGTTTTCGCTGAACCCGATCCACATACACCGGATAAAGAAGCTCAAATCCGACAAGGGCGCGCGTATCGAAAAGATGATGTCCCTTCCGTCCCACCTGCTGTCAACCATCTTGATTGGCAACACGCTCGTAAACGTCGCAGCATCAGCGCTCGGCTACGTAATCGTGGAGCGCTTGTTACCGGGCCGGGCAGAGGTGGTCTCAATCCTGTCAATGACGGGGCTGCTCCTGATTTTCGGGGAAGTGGCGCCGAAGCGGCTGGCGATGTCCCGGGCCGAGCGGCTGGCAACCGCATATGTGCCTGTCTTGGAAGGGCTGATTGTAATCCTGGCGCCACTTCGAATAGTTCTCGATCGCGTAGCAGCGGTGTTCGAAAAGTATCTGCGGAAGACGAGCCGCACCCTCACGGAAGATGAGTTTCTGACCGTTGTTGAGGTGGGCGAAGAAGAGGGCGTGCTCGATGAAGAAGAACGGACCATGGTGGACGGCATCATCGGGCTTGAAGAGACGCAGGCAAGCGACGTGATGACCCCACGGGTGGACCTTGTGGGAATAGACCTCGATGATCCGCCGACAGACTCTCGAGCATTGGCCGCGAGCGTGACATACCGATACCTGCCTGTCTATCGAGGTTCATTGGATCATCCGGAAGGGCTGCTGGATGTCCGGCAGTATCTGCTGTCATCCGCTCCTGACCTGACGGAGGCGATGATCCCGGCAGTTTTCGTTCCCGAAACGGCGCCACTCGATACGCTATTGAAACAATTTCAGGAAGAAAACAAGCGAGCGGCACTGGTAGCGGACGAGTATGGCGGCACCGCGGGACTGATAACCAGAGGCGACATCCTTGAAGAGATCGTCGCGGATGTAGAAAACGAGTACGGCGAAACGGCGCATATTCCGATTCAGCAGCTCGCGGCGGACCGCTGGTTGGTCGACGGCAACACGAGCCTGGAAGACATCAATGATGAGCTCGAGACGGAACTTGAGGCCGACGGCGCAGATCGCATTGCCGGCTGGGTTGCCGCGCAGGCAGAGCATATACCCCGGTCCGGCGAAGTGGTTGAGGCCCAGTCATGCAGGGCCACGGTTCAGCGGGTAAGACGAAACCGCGTGACACAGGTGCTGCTTGAGAAGCTGGGTCGCTCCAAGCGATTCAACGGCGAGAGGACGATATCGTAATGGACATCGGGTTGTCACTGATCTTGATAGTCGGCTGCATGTGCTGCGAAGCCTTCTTCTCGGGGATTGAGACCGGGATGATTTCCATACACAGGATGCGACTTCGTCACTTCGTACGGCAAGGCACGCCGGGGGCTGCCCTGCTGCAGGAGTTCCTCGACAGCCCGGATCGGCTACTGGGCACAACGCTTGTCGGCACAAACATCTGCGTAGTCGTAACATCGGTAGTCGCGGCAAGCCTCGCCTCGCGCACGCTCGGGGAATGGGGCGAGCCGGTATCTGCCGTGGTGGTATCCCTGACGCTTCTGACCTTCTGCGAGTATCTTCCAAAGGCCTGGTTCCACAGTCGACCGCTGGACAGAAGTCGGCGTTTTGTGAGACTCCTGCGTGTTGCGGAACTGGCGCTTCGGCCAATTGCCGTTCTGGTGGTAGGGCTCACTCGCCTGCTGGTGCGCGGCCCCTCGCCGGCGTTCTCGAAGCCGGTACCGTTTGTGACGAGGGAAGACGTCAAACTGCTTGCACGGGACGGTGAGAAGAACGGGGTCCTGTCACCCGAGGAGCGGGTGATGATTCATCGCGTCATGGAACTGTCCGGGAAACGCGCGAGTCAGATCATGATACCGCGGGATAAGATGGTTGTCGTGAACACGGAGACAACATTGTCCGAGTTCTTTGCAAAGGCGCGAGAGTCAGGATATACGCGCATGCCGGTCTTCGACGAGGCACAGGGCGCCTTCACGGGAATCGTAAACGTCTTCTACGCATTGTCCCCCCAGCCTCTCGATACGAACCGGACGGCCAAGGATTTCGAGCGGCCACCGCTGTTGATTCCCGAAGATATGCCCGTTGACGACATCTTCCCTCGGCTCCGGCGGCTGCGTCAACCGATGGCACTGGTAACGGACGATGACGGGGCGGTTATCGGCCTTGTTACGACCGCCGATATTCTGAGCGAAATCGTAGGAAAGCTCTGACGTATGGCCTGGCCGAGGGAATCCTTCTGTCCAAGTTGCGAACGGTTCATCGGGCCGGCGGAAGAATGTCCCTACTGTAACGCGGACGCGGCGACCAACCCGATGCTCAAATTGCTTCGACGCGGCTCGGTTGCGCTGGCGCTGGGCGGGCTGCTGGCGCTGCATATCATGGCCGTACACCGGCAGCCGACGGCAATTCGAGCAGTCGAAATTACGCCCCGGATGCAATACGCGCACGCGGTTCTCGCCGGGACCGTAGTGGCAGCTCCCCGCGTTAGCGAAGACGAGGGGAGATCCGCATACATTTCGTTTCTGCTGGATGACGGCACGGGGCGGATCCGCGTATTCCTGGCGGGAGCCGGCGCAAGAGAACTCCTGGCGTGTGATGGTGTTCCTGGAAAGGGGAACAGGGTCCAGGTTACGGGACAGCTGAATGTTGCAGCCGGGCGACTGCCAAAACTGCGTGTGCATGGCCCAGACCAACTGACAGTCCTGGATGTTGCGGCGCCTCCCCCTGTGGGGGATGATGCACCGAGCAAGGGAGTGGACCCCGAAGCCCCGCAAATGGGGGCGCCATGATAATCCCGCTTGTCTCTTCGGCGGTCGGCGCAGTAATCGGTTCAATCCTCGGTTGTGTACCCGGTCTTCATGTCTACAATCTGATCGGGCTCCTGGTAGCTTTCTCGTGTGAGCGCCCCGTAGCCTCGACGGTGGCGGTTCCGTTCGTTGTCGGGCTGACCGTTGGATACGCCATGCTGAACACAGTGCCCTCGGTATTTTTCGCCACACCGGACGAGAGTGCATTTTTCGTAATACTGCCGGGCCAGAAATACCTGAAGATGGGACGAGGTTGCGAAGCAGTAATGATTACGGCGGTCGGGGGGATGATAGGCATACTCCTGATCGTACTGGTTGCGGGTCCGCTTCTGCCGCGCGTGTTGCCGTCGGTTTATGGAGTTGTCCGTCCGCACATGCATTGGATTCTCTGGTGTGTCATTGTTTTCATGGTGATGTCGGAATGGCCGAAGCTGGGCAATTTCGGTCAAGGTGGCTGGCGCAAGCTGATGCAGGGCTGGAAGACCCCGGCGGTCGGCCTGCTGACCTTCCTGTTGGCGGGGTTTCTCGGATTCATCGTGATGTACCGCCCCGCTATCTCGGCAGACGCTTCGTTCCAGGGGCTGCTGCCCGCCTTTGCCGGGCTCTTCACGCTGCCGTGGCTGTTTCTCAACATAGTGTCCAGCGTATCAATACCGCGGCAGGCGACGGCCTCGGGTCCCGGCCCAGGCCTTGGTCCGCTGCTTACGGGAGGGCTGGCCGGCGGACTGGGTGGCGGGTTCGCTGCGGTTGTTCCAGCAGTTACTGGTGGAGTTGGCGGGTTCCTGGCCGGCCATGCCGTTGCGATAAGGAATGACGCGGCGTTCCTGGCGTCCCAGGGCGCCAGCAAGGTTGTGTACTATGTACTCGGGCTTCTTCTGTTGTTCGTTCCGTCCATGAGCCTGGCAAGGGGAGGCGCGGCCCGCATGATTTCTACGCTCTACGTGCCGCAGGGCATGGCTGACTATTCGATGGTTATTGCATCGATCGCCATCGCCGGAGCGGCTGCTTGCCTGCTGGTCTCGCCGCTGTCGCGCGCAACCGCGGCCCTGGCCGGCAGGCTCGGATACCGTCGCGCTTCAATTGGTGCGCTTGTGATCGTAGTTCTCGTAGTCGGCACATTTACAGGCGCCGCCGGACTGTTCATCATGAGCATCGCGGCAGGCATCGGCCTGATCCCACTTCTCTTTGGATCGCGGCGGATGAACTGTCTTGGCGTGATCCTGCTGCCGGTGGCCTGCAACATGTCTGGAATCGGCCCAGCGGTTGCCGGTGCGCTAGGCCTGCTATGACACATCGGCGAGGCGTGGTATAGAATCCATAGCTCCCTGCTTTGTTACCGAAACTGCTGCCGCGGCACAGGCCGTCTTCAACGCGGCCTCGGCCCCGTCCCCGGTAGCGCGCCGGGCAAGGTAGAACCCGATGAACGTATCGCCCGCGGCGGTGGTATCCACGGCCGCGACCTGTACGGCGGGGATGGTGAACCGAGTGTCCGGCGAGCGGTAGCTGGCGCCCTTCCGGCCCATCGTGAGAATGATCTCACACTTCGGCAACCGCGCGGCAAGTGTATCAAGAATCCCGTCCGTCTCGCTGACGCCGGCCAGCCCTGCCCCTTCTGTTTCATTCACAACGAGGGTGTGCAACAGATCCAGCGGGTAATGAAGCACGCTTTTGTCGAACGGGGCTGGATTGAGACAGACGTTCAGCTTCTGGTCGTAAGCCGCGGCAATTATCGCCGGAACATCATTTATCTCGTTTTGCAGCAACACCGTGTCGCCCGGCTTGAAATGAGCCAGCACATCGGCAACGTGTTTCCTGCTGACACAGTGGTTTGCCCCGGCATGTAGAACGATGGCATTCTGGCCGACCTCGTCGACCTGGATGATGGCATGTCCGGTAGGGCCGTCCACCACACGGATAAAGCTCGGATCGACCCCATAACCGCGCAGCTTCTCGACAAGCCAGTTGCCGTCGGCGCCCACGCAACCGGCATGGAATACGTCAGCCCCTGCCCTGGCCAGGGCGACGGACTGGTTTGCCCCCTTGCCGCCCGCGAACGTTGCGTAGGATATACTACTGAGCGTCTCGCCGGGCGCAACGATTGAAGGGACCCTATAGACGTGATCGATGTTGAGTGATCCGAAGTTCAAGACTTGCATACAGCAATTTCTCCTTTGCCGATATAACTCAAAAGCAACCGCCGATAGACGCCGATGAACGCCGATATTGTTTTTGGGAACCGCGGCACCTTCTCAACGGGTCAAGTGCGCCTGCTGATCTCGAGCGTTTTCGCGGCGAGTTCTGAAATGCGGGCAGTATGATAGCCGACCACCCCGCTCTGAAGTGTGTCATTCACCACGGCGGTCCATTTCGACGGGAGCGCCTTTGCGCCGAGACTCATTCCCATGATGGAGCCGACAGTGGCCCCGTTACAATCTGTATCGAAACAGGGGTAGACGGCGCGCGTGATGGCGGTTTCATAATTCTTTTCGCTCCACAGCAGGCCCACCGCCACGATCTGGGCGTTGGAAATGACATGACACCAGTGGTGTGGGTTATTCTCATCCCAGCGCTGGTGCACAAGTGCAACCACATCTGCATACGACTTGCCGTCAGCGAACCACCCGATAACATCACGAATGGCCTCTGCAAGCCGCGAGCGTTGCGGGACTTCCGAGAGCCCCACCTCGATGATCCTGAGCGGGTCCTGTTCAACGACTGCTGCCGCCAGCATCGCCGCCACCCACATCTCGCCGTAGATGCCGTTCTTGACGTGCGAAATGCACGCATCGCGCCACGCGAGTTCAGCAGCCAGTTCGGGATTCCCGGGGGCAACGTAGCCGAAGAAATCGGCCCTGATCTGGGCCCCGATCCATTCTCGATACGGGTTCCTGTAGCTTGCAGAGCGGGGCGGCGGAACTTCATTGGTGAGGTTGCGATAGGCCACACGTTCCGCGGTGCAGGTGTGAAGGAGGGGAATATTGTTCATCCAGAAGTCAGCAACAGTTTCGGCCGTGAAACCCATCCCGGCACCATCCACAATTGCCAGGCCTGTGACCGTATAGTTTGTGTCATCATCTTCGGGCATGTGCCGCAGCTTGTTCAGGGCGGCCACGTCGATGTTGAGTTTTTCTGCGCCGGACAGCTTCCACACATAGTCGTCGAGC
>SPBP01000423.1 GCA_004525935.1 Lentisphaerales bacterium
CATCGGATACCCTTAACCGACCCGCTTAACGGAAATCAGCCGTTTAAATTCTGGAGTTGGCATAATCAATCACGGACGCGACGGAGCGCGTCCCTCCAACTGATGGAGGGGATACTGGAGGGCCACGCTCCGTCGTGGCCTGTATTGAAGCAAGGATTGGAGGGCCATGCTCCGTCATGGCCGGTATCCAAGGGACGGACTGGAGGGCCATCCCGCAATGGCGGGATCGTGGCCGGTGATGAAGATTGATCGTTTCCTGACCGGGGTTATTTCCACACTTGCGCAATTGCGCAAGTATTCAAGGACATGATGTCAGAGGGAAAATGCAACGCAATACTCTGCCGGACGGCAGACGCTGAATGGAAATCCGTATTCCGGAAACAAACCTGGACCGATAAGTTCCAGCATGAACAAGAAGGCTAAAAGGGAAACCATGCCAACCACCACCTCGACCGTATCAAAAATGTACCGCCATTTTTGAACGGTCAGGAGTGGCGATGGCGCCAGGAGAGAGAATGACTTCTCTTTCTTGATCGCGCCCTATGTCAAAGCGGCGTCGAGCCGCCGCACTCCAAATTGCGCGCAAACAATCCCCTGCGCCTCTATGGCACGGCGTAGTGCGGAGCACGAAGACGGATGCGGGAGGATGTTATTCATTCCTGACACACTGAGCTGAAACCCGAGGAAGGTTCCGGGCTCACGCCTGGTTGACGGCTGACCTGCGTCGCACGAAGACGGCGAGGCCGGAGAGAGCTGCAAGAAGCAGGTAAATCTCGGAGGGTTCGGGATTATAGAGCATGAACTCATCGAGGCGATAGTCCTGTGCCCCGATACTGTTCCTGCCAATGTAGAGTCCAATCCATGCAACGTTTTCAAGGTCCGCCCAGAACTCTGTTGATCCCACGCCCGGCCCATCTGCCCATCCGCGGCTGTAGTCGAAATTGACTGCGTAGTCCGTCCATTCCCCCACGGTTGGCGCGGCAAGGTTGTATGACCACACGTGCGCGTTAGTTGCGACACCGAAGCGAAGCTCAAGATCTGCGGGAGCGACGTCCTCAGCAAGGAAGCTGAAGCTGGCACCGCGCACATGGTTGTCAACATAGTTCCCGACGAACATGCTGGTGGCGGGGGTGGACCAGGTCCTGATCAGATCGTAGTCCTCGCCGGGCGGCGGGGATTCTTCCTGTGCCGCGAAGGCCATGCGCAGATAACCGTCCGGATTGCTGAGAGAAACTCCGAACGCCTCAGTGTTCGTCCAGCCCTGAAATCCGCTGTTCCAGGTCTCCGGCGTTTCGGTTACGACATCGGCAAACCCGGAGGATGCCAGAAGCGCGCAGAGAGCCAGTGCGACAAGCAGACGTTGCCGCCCCCCCGGTGACAATTCCCTTTTCACACCATGAAGAGCATGAAGGACATGAAGCATGCCAACCCGCGGCCGGCTTGTGTGCCCTTCGGCCAATTTAGAATTCTCATGCCTTGCGCTGTTGACATATTGCTTCCCATAATTCGTTCTTATTGCAGGGCAAGCCCCTATGCCGAATCTAATCTTCATGTCCTTCATGTCCTTCATGGTAAAAAGCCGGATAATTCCCGGGAGAAACTATTATTGCTCGGCTTCGATCATGTAGAAGTAAACGCCGTCGTTTGTTGCCCCCTCATCGTCAAATAGTGTTTCCCGCCATTCTCCGCGCAGTCCGGACCTGTGGAGCTTGAAGCCATCGAACAGGTTCGTGGAACGCCAGACAGTGTAGTATCGGTTCGTTATGGAATTCCAGCCTATCCTGAGACCGGGCACACCGGCGCCATGGGGTACGGGCCGGACCCAGAGCACGGAACGAGGATCGTTCGGATCGGTACCGGCGCGCATTTCCGCTCATAAACACGCATTTCACTCTTTCATCGCTCCTTCAGGAATCGCTCAATGCGTTCAACGAACTCGTTGGCCTCCTGAATCCGTGATTGGGCTGTATCTTTCGTTATCCTGAATGACGCATCGTAGTCGCAGAATTCCCTGTCCTCCTGCTCAGCGGAGAATACTCTCGCATATTCCGCCTCGATCAAACCGGTCTTTACAAATTCCTTGCTGAATATTCGCAGAATGCCGCTGTGAGTCCTGGCAGACCGTCCGCGAGTTGCCAGCGCCGCTCTTGCCGCGTGAAACACTGCATAGTAAGCTCGTGTAACGGCATCCTTGAGATGCCAGCTTTCAACAGCAGCTCCGCTGCATCAAGCGCTTCACGCGACCTGATCATTTCAACGGTTGTCGCCTTTTTCCAGTCAGCGCTCATATTTTCACCGCGTCTTTCAACAAGCCGCAAACAAAGGGCGTCCGTCGCCGTTTCATAGTCAGAAACTGGCTACGGCTTAGCGTCTTGAGCGAGATATTGTACACGTCCGTGGCGAGCGCCGTCTCCGTGACGGCTCTATGCATGTCATTCACTGCTCTAAGACTGCGCTCCTTCATCAGCAC
>SPBP01000404.1 GCA_004525935.1 Lentisphaerales bacterium
GGATGGATAAGGACTATGGCCTCGACACGGACCAGGACATCGACGGCGACGGCCTCAACAACGTCGAGGAACGGCTTGTCGGGACCAATCCGCTTGCCCCCGATAACGACGGTGACGGCATTCCCGATGGCGACGATGATGCTGATGGTGACGGAGTGTCAAACGCCGACGAGCTGTTTACGTTCGGCACTCATCCCAGGTATTGGGACAGTGACGATGACACATATTCAGATGGCGTTGAACTGAACAATATGTTGCCGTCACCCGCCGACAATTACGGCATAGAACGTCTTGTCAGCGCCCCGCTCTACGGCGGCAGCCCACGTATCTACCGCAGTTACATCATGGGTGGAAACTCCATTCGGCTTCCGTATGGCCAGCGTTTTGCTTTCTCTGAGGTCGAAGACCTGAGTCAGGTCGAGGAAGGCCCGATCGTCACACTGACTGGTCCCGCGGATGGCACCGTGAGCGATGTACGGTTCATTGATCTTTCTGGTTCCGTGCAGAGCACTGATCCCATTGTTCAAGTTGCCCTCTACAACAACGGACGGTTCATGCAGAACCTCTCGATCGAGAATGGCGAGTTCAATGAGACGATTATTATTGGTGCCGGTGAGAACAACCTGAGCATTGTGGCCACCGATGACGGCGGCAACGAGACTGCTCAGGAACTCACGGTGACTGGCGACTTTGAATTATCAGACATCCGGGTTACGCAGGTATGGAGTGCGCCGGGTGATCTCGATACGTGGGTGGTAGATCCCTCTGGCCAGCACATGGGCTGGACTGCCGGCGGGCCCGGGCTGCCTGCCAGCGTTGCTGCACAGATACCGGGCGCATGGTTGGATATTGACGACATACCTGGCGATGGTCCCGAGAATATCACCATTGAACAGGGCAACGCAGTAGCCGGCAACTATGAAGTGTGGATGAACAATTTCGCCAATGACGCCAGTCCCATGTCCACTGTTTATGTTCTCGTGGGTGAGGGCACTCCCTATGAACAGTATGTAATGTTTGGCCCGAACTCGATGCCCGTAAGCGATGGCAATGGGAACGATCCTGCCGCGTGGTGGCATGTCACGACGATTACATGGCCCGGCAGCACGCCCGGCGGCGGGGGCGCGGTCACTGGTGTTCCCATCGATACGGATGGTGACGGTGTTGCAGATGGCCTCGACACCGATGGTGATGGCGTTGTGGATGCCCCCCTGCCCGCCGATGGCGGCGGCGGTGGCGGTGGTGCGGCGGGCGCCGTAAGTTTCTCGCCGGGTGGCACGGTTCTCTTTTCGGCATCAGACAGCGACGACGAGGACGACAGTGTCCAACTGGGCTCACTGTCTCTGCCTGGGTGGACGGTTGAGGCATGGATCAGGCCCATGGACAACAATCAGACCGGCGCAATCGCGTCCTATCGCAACTCCGATGGCGACATAATCTATACTGCTGGACTCGAAGCCAATGTTCCGTTTGTCGAAGTGCTGGGGCAGGGAGGGACGACATACAGGGCAAGTGCCGGAGCGCTCACAGTTGGCGAATGGTCCCATGTTGCCTTCGTATACGGCTCCGATACCAAGACTGTGCGCGTGCACATTGATGGAATGCTTGTTGCTGCACAAGAGGTCGTCGAGTCCAGGCTTGTCTCGTTCGGCGAAATGTATATCGATGCCGGATACAGCCAGCCGGGCGGTGGTGTCACCAGCTCCTTCACAAGCTGCTATGTTGACGAGCTTCGATTCTGGTCTCGCGCAAGAAGCGGCGGCCTGATCTCTTCCAAGATGCACGAGCTTGTGCCGCCTTCCGAGACCCTGGTTGCCTCCTACTATTTTGATGATGGCGGCATGGGGATTGAGGACATGCGGCATTCCGATGACCGTGAATACGACATGGGCTATGACCGCGGCCTCGGTCGCAGCACATTGCCCGATGTCATCATTAATGCTGCGCCCGGACCTGACGGGCGATGGGGCACAGCGGACGACGTCCCAGTCTCTGCGGGCTCCGATGGCCACAACGATTTTGTGACTGCTGCCGAATACGCCCCGGTATTCGGAGACATCGATTCAGACATGGACGGCATACCGAACTGGTGGGAGATCCTCTTCTTTGGTCCCGGCACAGATGCAACCCCGTTCTCTGATGTAGACGGAGATGGACTGCAAAACCTGTCCGAATACCAGGCCGGCACAAATCCGTGGGACGAGGATTCCGATAACGACGGCATACTCGACAAGTCCGAGGACAGTGAAGGGGACGGCCTGATCAACATAATTGAACAGGCAAAGCAGTCCAGCTTTGCATTGCCCGACACCGACGATGATGGTCTGTCCGATGCCGAAGAAGTCTTATTGGGCACATCCCCGCGCAATTCCATGAGTCCCTGGACAAACAGGGTACTGCAGCTTGACGGCACTGCCGGAAGCTACCTGCTTCTCCCGAGGAACAGGCGCTACCTCATAGAAGATTGGACCATCGAGGCCTGGGTCCGGCCGATATATGTCTCAAATGAAGCAACGATCGTATCGTACGCAGTTGGTGACGGTCAGTTCAACTACGTCATGAAACTCACAACCAACCGCACCGTATCGGTGTCCTTCACCGCTTCCGATTTCTCCACGAACGTTACGTTGACCGCAACGAA
>SPBP01000212.1 GCA_004525935.1 Lentisphaerales bacterium
AGATTGAACGACGTCTGGCTCGTGAGGAAATTCCGGCCACCCCAGCGGTCCGGCCTCACGCTTGAGTAGCTGATGCCCACTGTTGCGGGCACTATAAGTGCCGCACGCGGTGGTTCCTGTATGACGCCGATAGAGTCGTCGCACGGATCATCGGAGAGCACCACTGTGTTCTGGACATACTTCCAGGTTGCAGCAATCGACACGTCGATCTTGTGCAGATCATTTGCCACCAGGCTGTACGATGCCTGGCCTGCGGCGAACCATCCGTCACCGATCAGGTCGATCATCGGTACCACTTCACGCGCTTCGACTTCGGAATATCCGCCGTAGATTGTGATGCCTGCGCCGTCTCCGATGTGGACGGGCAGGTAATAACTCGCGGCAAACGACAGCAGCGAGGCAAAATCGACCGCCCCCATGACATTAAGCGTGAGCACATCGCTGTGTCTCGTGATGTTCAGGTGCTGGAGTGTCGCTGCCGCGCGCCATTCTTCCGTGGCGGCGGTGCCGGTATTCTTGATTTCCAGGACTGCATGCAGTGGAAGCTTCTCGTCGACGAACAGGTCCATGTCGGCATAGCGCTGCTGGACGTCACCGACGAATTCCTTCCGGACCCGCAGGTCGGTATCGATCGAGATATCGGGATGAGAATTGACCTCGAAGATTCTGCGGTAGAAATCAGGGTAGCTGAATGGTGTGCCTTCCTGCATCCCGCGCAGCGAGCGACGCAACTGGGCTTCACTGAAGTAGCGGGCCTCGAACGGCACTTTTTCACGGCTGTCGGCCACGCCTTTCCTCTTGCCGGAATAGAATGACATCCTGCCCAGACGTCCCTGGTCCACATCGAGCACGACCACGCCATCGCGGTAATCGACGGGCCTTACCCTGATCTGGGCCAGGTAGAAGCCGTCGGCAATGGCCACCTTCTGGTAACGTTGTACGATTTCAGCAATATCGCGCGGCGAAAGGGTGTTGCCGGAGATCTCCGACTCGATGCGCTGCCTGAGCAGGAGCATTTCCAGCAGCTCGGAATCGCCGGCCAGTTCGAGCCGATAAATCCGGTATTGCCGGAGTTCGGCGGGTATGTCTTCATCGGAGGTTCCCGGCTGGCCGAGCAACTTCTCCCAGTCTTCCTCGCCGTCGTCGGCTATTTCTGCGGTCGCTTCCGGCTGACCCAACAGTTCTTGCCATCTGCGATCCGCCATCTGCTCGACCATGCCCATTCTTTGCTCGAGCATCTGTCTCTCAAGATCGCTTACTTCAGCGCCGACATTCTGTGCACTCAGACTGCAGGGAATCCAGGCGATGATGATGACGCACGCGGCGAGAAGGCATGCGGCCGAGCGGATCGGCATCAAGTGAAGCAACCGTATCATTTCTCCGCGTCTCCAGTCTGCGGCACGACAACTATTTCGTAGAGGACCTTCGTATCGGTATCGTAGCTGTACCGGCGATCTCGTGATATGGCGAACTTCTTCAGGAGAACCTCTTCGAGCTGGCCGAAATCGAATTCCTTCTCGCGCAACAACAGGCGCAGGTACACGAGAGAGTCGTCGGCGAGCTTCTTCGTGTGCATCAGTGATACGAAACGTGCCACGGAATTAGTGGTCTTCAATTCCATGTGCAATTCCTTTTTCGGAGCCGCACCGGAGGTCCGGCTGAGAACGGCAGCGTTGTCGACTTCGTTGGTCAGGGAGGCATCATTGATGATGTTCTGGAGCGCGGTTCTGACCAGCCTGTAGATGGATTGCGATGCGCGGTCATAGTAGTAATCGTTGCCGCGCCTGACCTCGAAGTCGGCAAGCAGGTCCGAGTCGCATTCGTCGATTGAGAGAGTCCTTTCCGCGATCAGCCTTCTGAGTACGGTGATATCCTGGAAAACGGCGTTCTTGCCGCTGATGAGCCCGAGAAACTCACGCTCGGTGTCCTCGTTGTTGATCTTGAGATGCGGGCGCTTGACGGCAGTGACGGTCTGTTGACCGGCCCGAGAAACGGTCTTGTTGTCCGTGGAGGCGGAGGCGCCGGAAACGCTGGTTTCGATCATCTGCATTTGCCTGGCTACATCCGCGTCAGGCGGGGACAGGAGTCCGTCCAGCGGGGTTTCACTTGAGGCGGCGCGTTGGGCTGCTTTTGTCTTGGCGTTTCCGGTTGTTGCCGAGTCGCACGAGGCAAGGATCAGACATGAGAGGAACAGGCAGCAGAATAGTACTGGTTTTGATTTCATCACGTGTGAAAAAGATGCCTTCAGTTCGACAGTCGAGAATCGCTATGAATTAGCAGTAATGACCGAATCAGACAAGCCCTGAATAGGCCAGGACCGGCCGGAACGGGTCGTTTTTTGCAGTGACGGGCTGAAGTTGCACCCGCAAAGACTTGTGGATACACTCTTACCCGTTGTTATGGGCGAATAAGGGGTGTGTACGGGTGGTCGCGGCATCAGCTCGGCGGAGCCTGCGGGACAGGGCCTGGCGGGTGGCAACTGTGAGATCCAATATCCCTGACTGCCGAGAACGAGGACGAGGACCGTTCGCTCTGCTCACTGAGGACCCGACTTCGGCAACCTCCTTCGCCAAGGCTTCGAAGGTCGAGAGGCTACGTCGGGCAGGCGAGGACGATTCATACTCCCATACTCCCACACCCCCACACGGGCAGTTCGCCTTCCTCTATCCTCCATCTTCGGCCTTCGCGCCCTTCGCGATCTTGAGCGCGCCAGCGCGGGTGTAAGAAGTCGGCAGTTTCCATCTTCTATCAGTGGTCCCGTGGCCCTCTGCGCTGTGCCCCGGGTTCATCCCGGGGTCTCTGCGGGAGGATGTTATTCATTCCTGAACCCTGACACCTCGAACCCACACACATTACTTCCTGTACCGATCCATGGCGTGCCGGAGAATTCCTTCTATGAGCGCTTCGTACTTGATGCCCGCCTTCGCTGCCGCCTCGGAGAGCTCATCGCCATAGCCTATGTCCGGATTTGCATTGGCCTCGAGTATGACCAGTCTATTTTCCGGGGTAAGACGAAGATCGATCCTGCCATAGTCCCTCATCTGGAGAATGCGATAGACTTTCTTGCAGGTGCGGTCGATATCTCGGAGGATCTTTTCGGACAGTTCTGCGAATCCGAAGCTGATATTCCATTTCTGCTGATATTCCTTGTCCCACTTTACGCGATATGTGGCCAGGACCGGACCGTCATTGCCGCCGTTGCCATTCCCGACGAACCATTCGCGCGGCGGCAGTGCCCGGATCCGCTTGTTGCCGATGAGCCCCACATACAACTCGCGTCCCTCAATATACTCTTCGGCAATGGCCGGTTGTTTCCATCGTTCATGCACCATCGCGGCTCGCTCGCGAAGCTGGTTCTCGTCCTTGACAAGCGATGCGTTAGAAATGCCGTCGGATCCGTCTTCATAGACCGGTTTGACAACGAGCGGGAAACGGATGGTCTTCGGTATTCGGATCCGGTCACCGGGGTGAATCGTGACAAAGCCGGGCACACGTATCTTGTGAAGACTCAGAAGCTGCTTGCACAGTCCTTTTGCGCGGCAGAGCTGCAGGCCGATAGAGCCGGCCCCGGTAAACGGGATGGACATCAGTTCCAGCAGGGCCGCAATATTCTGGTCCATTCTACGGTCTCCCCGGAATTCCTCGGTGAGATTGAAGACGATATCGCTGTGGTCCGAGGCCAGTTGCTCAGAGAGTGACTGGACGCTGTCGGTCACCGTCAAGATCCTGACCTCGTGATTGAGCTCTCTGAGGGTCGAGGCAACATGAAATTCCGTCACCGGGGTGTCCGGCTGCACAGCGAACACAGGATCGTCTTTCGGAACGGAGGCCGAATCGACGAGCATTGTCACTTTGAGCCTGGGTTTTGTCATAAGGGGCGTTTCCTGCGGCTTAGTATGCCTGTTTTGTGCGAGAGGGCGGTGATAAACGCCGTAATGTCGACAATCGTGTCATCAGGAGGTCTAACCGCTGCCAGACCGAGGACATCGCTGCGCCTGATCAGCCTGCCCAGGATCTGGTGCAGGTCATACTTCCGTTGACCGGTCCATGCGGCAACACTGCTCACCACCTGCCTTCTGTGCTGTCGGAGGAAATGGGAGGCCCTGACCATGCCGCGCTCGTACTTGCCCGGGAAGAGCATGTGGAGACTCACGTCGAAGTGGCCCGCAAACTCTTCGCCAAGATACTTGCGCCGCCGTTCGTAGTATGCGGTGAGAGTGGAGGTAAGCCTGGCGGCAGACCACGGCGTTTCGCCGCCGGCCACCTTGGGAGGTTGCCCCGAGATCTCCTTTGTGAGATGGTCGACATATCGCAGCTTCCTGAATGCGGGCCAGTCACGATACTTGTCTTCCCATTGGTTGTTCGGAGTGAGCCAGACGGCGAATGTCTCGGCGAAATCTTCATCCGGATGAGCCTGTGCATAGTTGTCCTCGAGATGGTTCACGAAGCGCCGGGAATAGGGTCTGAAGGCGTAGCTGTCAGAGTATTTCGTCGTGAACTGACCGAACAGTTCGCGCCACCGCGTCTTCTTATACATGCAATATGCGTAGTTTACGGCATGTCCGGTCTCGTGCCGCAGCAGTTTCATGCACGATGCCGGTGTTCCGCCTTCGACGTGGAACATCATCTTCTGATCAAGGTGTTTCAGGCGCGTGTGGGCGAGGTAGAATGGAATCCCGATTTTGGGCACTTTATCGGGGCAGAACCATTCATCCGCCAGGTAACAGGGCGGATGAAAGGTGAGTCCCCTGGCATCCAGCTCTGCGTAAAGACGCTGGACGGATTCCGCCAGCGGCGACTCCTCGATTCGCAGGCCCAGATCGCGAATTCGGATTTGCATAAGTTCTTCATCGGGAAGATTCTCCCAGTCCGCCGGCTTCATAGTCGGTTTCGCTCTCTTTTTGGAAGGCAGGG
>SPBP01000214.1 GCA_004525935.1 Lentisphaerales bacterium
GGATATGCTTGGCTTTGCCAGAATCCCGATGAGGTCTATGAGAGTTGAACCTGCGCTGATCACATTCAGATTCTTCAACCCCGCTTCTATTGCCCATGGGGGGACATTCACAGGGCTGATTGCGAAAGGGTTCTCGTCTCCTGACTCTCCATAGTCGTAGGCGTAGGTTCTGCATCCAGGCCACCCAGCACAATCATCCCCCTTCTGAGGCTGTTTGCCTTTGGCTGTGACGTATCCACTGAGCCCTAGTGCGTCCACCTTGCCGATGGGATTGCATTCCACAAAGTTGTGCAGGTTGATCGCGCCGAAATAACCTATTGGGTCCCTATTCAACCACCTGGAAATCTCCGGAGAGTAAAATCGGTAGCCGTAGTAATACAGCTTCCAGAAGGGCTCGTAGTATTTCGTGGAAAACCTGAATGAAAAGACGTCTTTCATGGCGCCGGTGGCCACGACAAGGCGTCCGAAGGGCGAGTATTCGTAGTGGGCTACCACCGCGCCGGTCTGGTCGAGGTAGTCGGAGATATTGCCGTTTCCGTCGAAAACCGGGAAATACCGTTCGCCGTTACGGATCACGCACAGCAACCCGCCAATCCCTCCTGCACCTTGAAGGGACTGGGAGAGGTCAAGGCCCCAGATGTACTGATTGGTGGTCACGTTTCCGCCAGAGGCGGACTGCTCTCGGACGAGCAGCCAGCCGTCGTAAATGAACGTTTGCACATTGGTCGTGCAATAGGCCCCGTCAGACCAGTTGGCCAGGTCGGTCTTGCCGATTCTGCGGCCCATGCCGTCGTAAGTATAGACCGACTTGCGTTTTGGAATGCCGATGGCTGTTGCCGCGGCGGAAGTTTCAATTTCCTTGAGCCTGTTTTCTTCGGTCCATTGATATGTGCGCTGGCCCTCGGCAGTAAGGCTCCCGTTCAAATCGTATGTGAAGATCTGCGGATTCGAGGGCGGCATGTAGACGGTGAGGTTCGCGCGACTGCTGTTCGTGCCTTCCCAGGCAACTATCGGTATGGAATTACTGCCGGCGGAAACCGTAGCGGCGCCGAGCCAATTTGTGCCCGGATTGGGGTAGAACGGAGGCTCGTTGGTCTTGCCTTGGACCAATACGTATGCATTCGATGTGCTCACGGATCCTATGATATTGAGCTGACCTCCACATGTCAAATGGGTAAGCTGACTTAAGTTGTTGAACCAGCCATCAAGGTCCAGATCACACCTGCGGGCTTCAAGGCGAGTTCCGACCTCATCGTACTGGAATTGACCACGGATAGCACGAATGACACTGATGAAAGAGATTCGAACAGAATGCGGGATGAGCTGCCTTGATAAGTCCAACTCCAAGTTCCTGCTGCATCGACGCGCTGGGTCATCCGTCCGAGATCATCGTACAGATTTGCAGGATCACGTTCCCAAGAAGGTCATATTCTGTCTCTGAGTATGCTCCATCACCAAGAACAGTTGTGACTGTACGGCTGAGCGTATCGAAATCGTGTTCGTTCTTCAATCGCGACGTTTGCGCGGCTCGCGACGTCGCGACTTGCGCGGCTTCTGTTTGCCGTAAGCCGGCGGAGGGGATTCTGCGGCCAGCCGCAAATCACGACCACGCGCATTACCATCACGCAAGTCGAAGACATTCTCGCCGCTGCCCTTTTGAGCGAGCTCCAGGAAACGCCACGCCTCCTCCTCGAGATAATCTCGCCTGGGGTCAAGAGGATGAATTAGCGGAGGGCCTACTCTCTTCTGGACTGCTGCCGGCAACACATCGCCTTGCGCATAATGCCTGAATACCAGATTGGCGTCTCTGATGTCACCTCTGGACAAAGTGTCTATCAACCAACTCCGTCCGACCGTCTCCGTCCCAAGTTCACGAGCATTCCAAACGCAAAGTACCCGGAGCGACGGCACATCAGGCCTGACCAGTAACTCCCCCGGAACAGCCGGTTCGGCAAAGATACCGAACGGTGCACACATGAAGAGATTCTCGGATGTTTCCCAGAGCACTGCTACTAACACTTGCCTGTCATAAGCGCCGGAAACCCCGGGGGAGATGAGTCGGATCTGACCAACGGCCGGTTTCGGCTCTGCGGACAACGGGGAGACCGGAAGATCCAGATGGGCCATGACTCTTGCGCCACTTTCAGGCGCTTCATTCACTTCACGGACCCTCGCACGAATGTTCCTATGCACATCCCACTCATGCAGCCATGCCTGCAGCCGCTCCCGCTGCCTGCGCGAAACAGACTTTGTCGTGTAGGACCGCAACTTCATCGAAGACCGTACCCCTCTACTTCTTTGAAGAACACAGCGTATCGCTTTTCAGACTTCAACCATCGAAATACGGATTCCTTAATCTCACCCATCGTCAGGACCACTAATCCTATAACCTCTTTGCGCCCCTCATCCGGGTATGCCGTCGCTATTTCCTGACCGGCACGACGCACAAAACGCACATAGGCATCGTTTATCACACTCCGCCGGCGCCCAACGACCTTCTCGACCGCCCTGCTGGCCAGGGAGACACCGGCCTGCTTGGCAGCGACGGCTATCCGTTCCCTGTGCGTCATCCCAACAAAGATCCTGTCGGCATGGCTTCGTGCCAGACGCCCGTATTCCCGTGCAACCACAGACTCGCACGGATCCACCGGTGCCGCTAAGAAGTCTTCAACCGTGGCAGAGCCATTCTCGCTCCCAAAGACAGGTGCACTGAGTGACACCGATCGTCGCCTCGGAAACTCCCGCCTTAAGTAGTCACGTGCGGCGTCGCGCACAACAAGAGTCGCGCCACTCTGTAGTACCTGCAATGCCGGATCGCTCGACACTTCAACCCTGGCGAAAAGCCAATCCTTGTAACGTTTTTCCCCACGGGCGCCCGGCACAAGCATACGCGTCTCGAATAAATGCCATGCTTCCTCAGCAGGCACAGCAGGCATGTGGTGCCGTTCCAGAGCGGTCTTGTGCGCGTACCTGCGAACAAACAAGTTGAATCTGCGCTCGACAAACTTTCGCAACACAGCTCGAGTCTCCTCGCCGCAGAGACCAAGCGCACATCTCGACTTCCATTCCACCCATGTGCCCGTCATTACACACCCATGTTGCGACATTGCATATCGTAAGTAATCCACCTACAACCGCCGTCGGCCCAGCCGCCGTCCGGTGTCTCACAGTATCAACCGTGAAGTCTGTCGAGTCAATCCTGCGCCGAATCAGCCAGGCATTGACGGTGTCCGCCCGGCCTGATATCGTCCATACTATAGGAACGGGGATGATTTTATGGCAATTGTGCGAAAAACCTTTCTGCCCGGTGAGGACCTGTTCATCGAGGGACAGCAAGGGACCGAGGCCTATCTCATCAGGTCTGGTCATGTCGCTATATGGCGCACCGATAACGGGACCCGCGTAAACATCGCTGTCCGTGCCGAGGGAGAAGTAGTTGGAGAGATGGCACTAATCGATGATGCCGTTCGGTCCGCAACTGTGACAGCCGAGAGCCGCGTCGAAGCTGAAACAATAACCAGGCAGCAGCTGCTAGACCTCGTCGACAAGGCCGAGGAGCCGCTTTCGAGGATACTCCATCAGCTCTTTGAGTCGCTTCGTGCCGCAAACGATCTCATCTCGGCTTATGCGTCGCAAATCAGCCGGATAACTCCCGGAGCGAAGCATTCATGATTCGGTCGCGCCTGCAGCCGAACTACCTCAGCTTTGTCCCCCGTGGAAACGCCCGCAGAAACCGTCGCTGACAATAGCATTCCGCAAACGCCTCCATCTTATCAGAGTCTTTTTCATCCACAATAGCGCTGCGCAGATACTCAATCACTTCTTCAAATGTGCCTAGTGAATTCAAATCCTCCAACAGAACAACAAGTTCCTTCTCAGATACTCCTTCACGCCTCCGAAAAAGACGACGCGCCGGGTAGAAGTTAGGGGGATCAAGCAGTGCAAGATGCCCATCAAGCATATCCCTCAGCTTCTCAAACGTCTTTCTGCCTGGATCATCAGAGGCTGCCCGCTCGGCAGCCTGCTCCCTGAATCTGCGTAGCGTTTCTGTGCCAAAGACCGGCTCCACCCACATTTCGCGCATCAGATCCTGCACATCAGAAGCACTCATGTTCGGCATATTGCCGCTGAGGGCTTCGTTCAACAGGCTCTTGCCAACCAGCGTGTCTGCTCCTTCCATCAAGTGCATTAACGCATTGGCATCAGATCTCTCAGGATATCGCGCGCACTTCGAGTACTCCCTGAAGAATGGCACGTCGCTCGGCACAAACGAACCTTCCTCTACCCTGAGCAGTCGGCAGGCGAACTGGGCTGCCCTGACGTTGTCGCGCCGGCACTCCGTCAGGAATGCGTTTGTCACCCTGTCGGACACCTCCAGGAAGGCGTCCATCAGATCTTCGCCTTTTGCCTCTGCGTAGCCCGAGAGGAGCTCCCTGGTTCGCAACATCGTTTCGCGGAAATCCAGCAGCTCCTGCACAAGGGAATCAGGAATATTGTTCCGGCCAACAGCATCATTAAAAGCGATCAACAGCTTCGTGCGAGAGTACTTCTGGCCCAGCCAGAACAGCTCATCTGAGAGTTCGATCTTGGCTTCAAAGAAACTCGGAGCACGCGTTATGAACATGTATTCCTTGACCAGGTTGTTTAGCGTCAGGTAGTGGTAGCGATAGATCCACTTCTTCCTCTGCCCCGCATCTTCAATCTTGTCAGCCTCGACGGCTGCCTCGATCCGCACGCTTCTAATGATCGCAGGACTGAACTCGCAGCCGTAATGTTCGGACATGGTCTTGGCAATGTATGCTTCATCGCCACAATCGAGGAACATGCCTGTCGCGAGATTGAAGACTTCTTCTCGGTCTAGACTGGGAAAACGTTCGGACCAAGACTTGCCC
>SPBP01000028.1 GCA_004525935.1 Lentisphaerales bacterium
AAATAGTCATCCATGCCTACAATAGTAGGCAAAGGCCCGTTTGGGCGAATCGGGTGGATGTGAAGTCTTCCGATGATGATGAGTGACAGCATGCGGGGGAGAGAAACGAAATCGGAAAAGTATTTGCAAGCGATGATGTGAAGGAACATGATCGCGACCCGAATGGGAAACTATTCATTCGTGCGGAAGTCGGCCCACTCGGGTTCGTTGTCGAATATCCATCGGTAATACTCCTGTTGCTGCAGCTCTGCCGCCGCGGCTTCATCAAGAATTGTCGCACACCGAGGATGAAGCTGCACCGCCGATGCAGAGAGCATGGCGGTGATCGGGCCCTCCATCGTTTTGGCGATAACACCGGCTTTGTTTTTGCCGGTGGCCAGAAGAAGAAGTCGTTTGCCTTCGAGAATTGTGCCGACCCCCATTGTCAGTGCGCGCGGCGGAACATTTGCCGGGCTTCCCCCGAAGAAAGGAGCATTCTGAAGGAGCGTCATTGGAGAAAGTGCCTTCTCACGGGTCCTGGAAAGAAGTGCGGAAAGGGGCTCGTTAAAGCCGATGTGCCCGGCCTCGCCGATACCCAGAATCTGCAGGTCGATCCCTCCAGCCTCATGGATCAGTTCCTCGTAGCGTTCGCATGCGGCCACCAGGTTGGTCGCCATCCCGTCCGGAAGATGCGTGTTTTCCGGGCGCATATTGACCTGGCTGAAGAAATGACGCCTCATATAGTAGCAATATGAGCCCTTATCGTCCGGCGGCAGCCCCACATATTCATCAAGGTTAAACGTGCGGCATCCCGAAAAATCGAGGCCCTGAGACTTGTGCATTTCGACAAGCCGACGATAGACCCCCTCCATAGTCCTGCCGGTGGCCAGGCCCAGCACGAGCGAAGGCTTCTCCTCGATGGCTCTGGCTATCAGCCTGGCCACAAGAGCGCACGCCATCTCTGCGTCGTCCGGCCGCCGCCAGGTCATATCTCTTGCCTCCGCAGATCTGAGAGTCATGAACGCTGATCAACGCATTGGAAAGATTCTCGTGAGCAGAAACATCGAACACCACCTTATCCGCATCCGGCATCCAGTCAAGATCGCGCCACACCTCCACTCCATAAACTTTCTGTGGCTGGATATCCGCGGCCAAGTCCTGCAGCGCATGCACCACGCGGATCATTACCGCCACATGCGTATCATGCTTGTCGGCTGGATTGTGCGTGTAAACAACAGATGGCCTGGCAGCCTTGCAGATTTCGCGGATATCCGATGCCAGCCCCGGGCTTGACGGATCCTTGACCATCGCACTCGGGTAATCCAGGAGCACCGCTGCCCCGTACTCACCCAGGACTGCAGCCTTCTTCTGCTCGGCCTTCCGGACCTTCCGCATGTCCGAGTCCGAATACGAAGCATAGATCCCATCCCGCGGGCTTCCCGCACCATCCGTCGCACATACCGACGTGAACCACTCAGTCTTCTGTCCGAAACACTTCAGAATCCCGTCCATCGCCATTATCTCAACGTCATCCGAGTGCGCGCCAATCCCCATATGAGTCGTCCTGGCCAGCGCCTTATCCGCACCGGTTCCGTCCGGCACATATATCTCCGCGGTACTATTTGTCAGGTTCATTTGACTTCTCCTCTTCCAGAACGGGCAGACTTGCCGCTGCAGTAGCCTGGCCCACCCGTCGACTGCGTTCATCCGGCAGTTGAATCCGGGCCGCCTCCGCCAGTTCCGGGAATTCCGCGTGCAGCACCCCTGAGGCCTGTTTGAGGATCATTCTGCCGCCCTCACCAGAAGTGACCCGGCCCAGAATGAGCACGTGATCTATATCGTAGAACTCAGCATATTGAGCCACCGCGTAGCCGAAATACGTTCCTATTGTCCGAAAGACCCTCTGCGCCCTCACATCTCCATCCTTCATCAGTTCCTGCACAACCAACAGCTTTTCAGCTGAGGTCGTGCCTTCGGGCAGTGTGATGCCCGCCAGTGGAGCCAGACGAACCACAGCTTCCTGCGACAGGTACTGCGCACCGCAACCCCTCGCGCCCGACCATTCATCCGCGGCCGCATTCCCTTGGCAGTCTATCGGAACGAAAGCCAGTTCATTCAACCAGTCAGCTATTTTACCATCCCGGTTTGCGTAGCCACCCGCTTCACTTGAGCCCATTGCGATACCCAGTATGCACGATGCGTTCAGGGACATCGCCCCGGCCAGCGCCGTAACCTCGCCGTCATTCACCACCGTAAAAGGCACTCTCCATTCCTCTTTCATCCGGAGAAACATATCGCGCACCTTGCGCGCGAACACGTCGCCGGCAATTCCCCGGAAGAGCGATGCCACCATTACGCGGTTATTCACATAGATGCCCGCCGCGCTCCCGCCTATCGCATCCACGCGCGGCAGATGCTCCGCTGCCCGCCTGAGGCCTGTCATGATCTCACCATAGTGATAGGATGGATCAGTCTGCGTCCGTGGGTTCCACACCGTTTCCTCGCTGAAGACCGGGTTCCCGTCGATGACCGCGCTTACTTTCCGGTCACTCGCGCCCAGATCGAAGCCTATCCGGCATCCCTCCAGGTGTCCGCCCAGTGCAACAGAAGCGTCACAGGCCGCCGGAAGATCATCAGGTGCCGCACCCCTCAGCTCAAAAGGCTGCTCATAGACCGTCGTCATCGTGTCCACATCGAATGAGTGCGGCCCGCCCTTTGCGAAAACCGTGCGCAGATAATCCCCAATCTTTGCCGCCCCCCCGACTACAACAACCTGTGCCCCCTTCTGCCAGAGCAGCGTCTTCACCAGGCTCTCTGCGAACCACAGGTTTTCGATAAAGTGTTCATGGCCGGCCGGAAACACAGTCGTCTCGTGTACAGAAACCGAGTTGGCCGTCCGCACTGCCGCGATCCGGAGCGGCACGCCCTTCCCGGATTCTCTCACAGCCTCAAGGAATATCCGTTGGGCCAGAACGGCCGGCACAAACGATTCGTCCAGTTCTGGGGCTATCTTCGGCCGCACCTTGCTCAGCATACGTTGGCCTTCCGGCATCGTCATTGTCGCAGCGTCAACCTGGAACCGCCTTTTCTGCCTCATTAGCTCGATTCTTTCAAGCGCATAATCACCCCGTACCGGCCGAGCTTCGGCCATATGCACCGTCGAAACGGGCTGGAACCCCGAAGTGGGATCTGGTATGTAGTGTCCGCATATGACCCCCGATCCCGGACAGACGGCCCTCCCGCTGTCACGGTTGCGTAAGGGCCTAAAGGAAAGGTAAGACCATGAATCACGAGCGCGTGAAAGATCTTGTTACTCAGCTGCTGATAGAGATAGGGGAAGATCCGAACCGTGAAGGGCTCCGCGACACCCCGCGCCGTGTCGCCGAAGTGTTCGAATGTCTCACGTCGGGATACAAGAGCAACCCCGACGATATTGTCAAGAACGCTGCTTTTACCGCTGAAGCCAACAACATGATCATCCTGCGCGACATTGAAGTCTACAGCCTGTGCGAACACCATATGCTTCCCTTCTTCGGCAAATGCCATGTCGGCTACATCCCGTCAAAGACAATTCTCGGCATAAGCAAGGTTGCTCGCGTTGTCGATTGCTACGCGCGCCGCCTCCAGATGCAGGAGCGGCTCACCGCCCAGATTGCCGACGCCATACGTTCATCTGTCGATGCCGAAGGAGTCGGTGTTGTCATGGAATGCCGACACCTCTGCATGATGATGCGCGGGGTTGAGAAGCAGAACTCCGTTATGACAACCTCGTCAGTGCTCGGCACTTTCCATTCGTCTGTTGCCACCAGGACAGAATTTCTCAGGTTAATAGACGGTCGGCAACCGCGCAGCGCATAGCGTCCCGTTGTGCAACTTGCCGACATCAATCCAATGTTGCAGACACCCCGTTGTCTGTCGCAGAAGCAGGAAGAGCATGAAAGATGCGGGTAACGCGCCCGAATCCTTCATCATCACGATATGCATATTGACGACGATCTGCTACCTCGCATCAACCGGCGTGACCCGGGCGATCCCGGTTCCGGCCCACTCGATTCCGGGCTCCCCTGGTTTGCCATAGCTCTCTGCATTGCCGTTTGCCTTGTCGGGTTGCTCGACCGTGACCTTTGGACTCCCGACGAGCCGCAGGCCGCCTCAATTTCGCTCCAGATGAGCCGTACCGGCAACTTTGCCGTCACCAGCCCTTACGGGCGGCCTCATCCCGGCACGCCACCCCTCTATTACGCCGTTGCCGCATCGGCCATTCGGCTGCTCGGCCCCCTTGTCGGCAACACCGGTGCAATTCGTCTCACTTCCGCCTTCTGGTCCATCGCCGCGCTCGTCGCCACCTTCTTCCTTGCCCGTCGGCTTTCCGGGCCTGCCGTTGCCATTGTTGCCGCCATACTCCTCGCCACCATGACAGGTTTTGTCCAAAACTCACACTGGATCCGGGCCGACAGCGCATTACTCTTCTTTGTCACTGCTGCCATCTGGATGCTTGCCGAGGTGTACCTTGCCGGCCGGCGCTGGTACTGCGTTCCCGCCGGCGCACTTGCTGCCGGCGCGTTTCTCGCCAGTGGCCTTGTCGGGCTCACTTTCGTTTGCATTGGATGGCTTGGCCTCGCCGTCCCATGGTGTTCCCGCCGTCTTCGGGAAAGAGCCGGCAGCAGCTTCTTCATCACACCCCATCTTTCCGGCCTGCTCATGTTCATCTTCTTCGCCGGTGCCTGGCTTCTTACCCTTCGCCTGCAAACCGGTGCGTGGCACTCGCTCCAATGGTGCCGACCGACCGACCTCGGCCCGCTCGCCGCCGGCAGCGAACTCTCGCAATGGTTCAAGCCCGACCGACCGTGGTACTATCTTCGGACCATTGCCCTTTACACATTGCCATGGGCGCCCGGCCTGCTTCTGTGGTTTGGCTCGCTGCCCGATGCGTTTCTCGGGCGCCGCGAAATACCACCCGGCAGAATATTTCTGCTCGTCTGGATCGTCGGCTCGCTCATCGTCCTTTCCGTGCTTCCCTCAAAGCACAACGCCTATCTATTGCCCATCCTCCCCGCGTTTGCCGTCGCCTGTGCTGAAGCCTTCGAAGGTGGCATCCGCGGATGGTGCAGACCCCTCTTCGCCCTGTGGCTCTTCCTCTGTTTTGCTGTTCTTCTTGCCCTCACCCTGTCTCCACTCTCTGTGCTTCTCGCGCCTTCCGGCCTGCTTCGGGCCGCCCTTCCTTTTCTGCAATCCATTTCTCTGCGTCACGTTGCCGCCGGGCTTTCCCTTGTTCTGGCGCTACGCATCACGTTCCGGCGAGACGAGGCAAGCGAGCTCATCCAGATAGCCGCCATAACATGTTTCCTATATATCGGGCTCGCCTCCGTAGCAGGCAAGGCCGTTGATCTCGAAATAGGCATGCGCCGTGGAATATCAGAACTTGCTGAGCGTATCCCCGTCAGCGAGCGCCCGGGCACCGCAGGCTGGGGAATCAGCAGCCCGCTACGCGCCTGCTTCCATTACTATTGCGGCTGGACACTCCCACTCATCGATGATAAACAGCGTCCGAAGGATATTGTTGCCGGAACAGACCCTGAATTCAGTAGCTTGCTCATCGTCCGTGAATCCGGCAGTACGGCCGCCATATCGGAAATCGCCGGACCGGAGGCGCTCGTTGTCTTCAGGGCCGTCGCCGGCAGGGCAGGGGAAATGTTCCTCGTTCGCGGCATGGGCGGAAACAAACCCGGAGATCCGGACTCAACATGAGAGAAGCCTTCCTTCCTTTTTCCAGGCCATCGATCACCGCCGACGACATCGCTGCCGTTTCCGACGTCCTTCGATCCGGCTGGATCACCACCGGTCCCCGGACCGCCTCATTTGAAAGCGAGTTCTGCACCCGCGTCGGATGCCGCGGCGCAGTCTCTCTTGCCTCAGCCACCGCCGGGATGCACCTGTTGATGAAAGCCCTCGATATTGGCGCACGCGACGAGGTCATCACCCCATCCATGACGTGGGTTTCCACCCCCAACCTTATTGTCCTCGCCGGTGCCACCCCCGTCTTTGTCGACATCGACAGGGACACCCTCATGGTCTCGCCCGCTCAGATCGAAGCCGCAATGACTGATCGCACCCGGCTCATCGTCCCCGTCCACTTTGCCGGTGCCGCCGTCGATATGCGACCCATCCGCCAACTCGCCGCCGACAAGAGCGTCTTCCTTGCCGAAGACGCCGCCCATGCCATGGGCACCAGTTACATGGACGAACCTGTCGGCCGCGAAGGCACCGCCATCTTTTCGTTTCATCCAATCAAGAATATCACAACTGGTGAGGGCGGTATGTTCACGTCCGATGACCGGTTCGTCCTCGACCGCATACGCAGGCTCAAGTTTCATGGAATCGGGGTAGATGCCTTCGACCGTCGCGGCCAGGGCAGATCGCCTCAGGCCGAGGTGCTGGAGCCCGGCTTCAAGTATAACATGCCCGACATGCTTGCCGCCCTCGGCTCCTCCCAGCTCGCGCGCTTACCACAGATGAACAAGAAACGCGCCACGCTTGCCGCCCTCTACCTTGAGCGGTTAGCCGAAATAGATGAAATCTTGCCGCTGAAGGTGCCAGCGTATAACATGGCGCACTCCTGGCATCTCTTCATTGTGCGCCTCGATATAGAAAAGGCGCGTCTCAGCCGGGATGAGTTCATGGAGGAGCTGAAGAACAGGAACATAGGAACAGGCCTGCATTTCCGTGCGGTGCATCTGCAGCAATACTACGTACAGGCAATGGGAATACCCCGTGGCACGCTGCCCAATACCGAATGGAACTCGGATCGCATCTGTTCACTGCCTCTCTTCCCTGATATGACAGAAGACGATGTAGTCGATGTAGTCGATGCAATAAAGGATGTATTGAAAAGATGAGCAGTCACCCATTTCTCTCAATTGTCATTCCCGTGTTCAACGAGAAGGAAAATCTCGACGAACTCATGCGGCGCTGCCTCGAAACATGTTCCACCATAGGCAAGCCGTTCGAGATCATCCTCATTGACGACGGCAGCACCGACGGATCTTACGATCAGATCGAGGACATGGCCAAGCGTCACCGCGGGAAACTCGTCGGCGTCATCCTCAACAGGAACTATGGTCAGCACGCCGCGGTAATGGCCGGTTTATCGGCTGCGCGTGGCGAGCTCATCGTAACGCTCGACGCCGATCTGCAGAATCCGCCCGAAGAAATACCCCGGATTGTCGAGCAACTTCTTCAAGGCAATGACGTCGTCGGAACCGTCCGGACCCCACGCTGCGATACCATCTTCCGCAGGCTCGCCTCCTATATCGTCAACAGGGCCGCACAACGCGCCACCGGCGTTAGGATGCGCGACTACGGCTGCATGCTCCGCGGTTACAGGCGCCCCGTTGTCGATGCCATGCTCAAGTGTCACGAGCGAAGCGCCTTCGTGCCCGTGCTTGCCAACTCATTCGCCCGGCAGACAACCGAAATCGAAGTTAAGCATCAGGAACGCGCCGTCGGCCAGTCCAAGTACGGGTTATGGAAACTCGTCAACCTCCAGTTTGACATGTTGACCGGCATGACAACCTTTCCACTGCGTCTTCTCAGCATAGTCGGCACTATCATCTCCGCCCTTGGCGTAGGCTTTGGCATATTCCTCTTCATCATGAGGTACATCTACGGTCCCGAGTGGGCCGCACAGGGCGTCTTCACCCTCTTCGCCATACTCTTCATCTTTGTTGGTGCCCAGTTCGTGGGGATGGGCCTGCTCGGTGAGTACATAGGCCGGATATACCACGATGTCCGCGCGCGCCCTCGCTACTTTGTCGAAAAAGTTGTCGGACGGGACGACACCATTTGAACAGGAACCACCGCCGGGGAACAATATGAAAACTGTCGTACTTGCCTATCATAACATCGGATGCGTCGGCATAAACGCGTTGCTCAGGAACGGATTCGAAATCTCCGCCGTATTCACCCATACCGACGATCCCGGCGAAAACCTGTGGTTCGGGTCCGTCGCCGAACTTGCCGCCGCCAGGGACATCCCCGTATTTGCGCCCGAGGACATCAACCACCCCATGTGGATCGCCAGGATCGCCGCCATGAAGCCCGATATCATCTTCTCTTTCTATTATAGGAACATGGTTCGCCGCGAACTCCTCGAGATTCCGCCCCTCGGCTGCATGAACCTGCACGGCTCTCTTCTGCCCGCGTACCGTGGCCGATGCCCCATAAACTGGGTCCTCGTCAACGGCGAAAAGGAAACCGGTGTCACCCTCCATCACATGACCCAGCTCCCTGATGATGGCGACATAGTCGACCAGGAGAAGATAACCATCGACCACGACGATACCGCCCGCACTCTTCACGACAAAGCCGCCTCCGCTGCAGAGCGCGTGCTTGACCGTGTTCTTCCTGATATCAATGCCGGCAAAGCATCACGCAAGCCCCAGGACAGTTCCACGGCCAGCTACTTCCGTGGCCGCCGCCCTGCCGACGGGCACATCGACTGGTCGCTCAGTTCCACCCAGGTTCGAAACCTCGTGCGTGCCGTCACCCGGCCATATCCCGGCGCCTTCACCCATGTCGGCGACCGGAAATTCACCGTTTGGTCAGCCAGCCCTGCCAAGGCCACAGGCAAGAACAATAAGCCCGGAACCATTCTTTCCGTAGATCCGCTCGTCATCACCTGCGGCGATGGCGCCATAAAGGTCGATTATGGTCAGCCCGCCAATGGCGTCTACATGACCGGCAGCCAGCTTGCCGCCGAGCTCAGCATCGTCGAAGGCATGCAGCTTGGCCCATCCTCAAGTGCCGTCGCCAGGGCCCGGCGCAAGAAGAGCATCCTTCTGCTCGGTGTCAACGGGTTCATCGGCAGCGCGCTTGGCGAATGCCTTCTCGAAAGTGGAAAATACGACGTACACGGCATGGATCTCAGGTCCAACTACATCCAGCACCTCATTGATCGGCCCGGCTTCCACTTCGATGAAGGCGACATATCCATACACAGGGAATGGATCGAATACCACATAAGCAAGTGCGATATCGTCATACCCCTCGTTGCCATCGCCACCCCCATCGAATACACCCGCAACCCACTCCGCGTGTTCGAGCTCGACTTCGAAGAGAATCTCCGGATCGTCCGCTACTGCGCCAAGTACGGCAAGCGCATCATCTTCCCCTCAACATCCGAAGTCTACGGCATGTGTGACGACAAAGAATTCGACGAAGACAACTCCAGGCTCATTCTAGGCCCCATCCGCATGCAGCGGTGGATCTACTCTGCCAGCAAGCAGCTGCTCGACAGGGTAATCTGGGCCTACGGTGACAAACGCGGTCTTCAGTTCACCCTCTTCCGACCATTCAACTGGATGGGCCCCAAGCTCGACACTCTCACCTCCGCCAGGATCGGTAGTTCGCGCGCCATAACGCAACTCATCCTGAACCTTGTCGAAGGCACACCAATCCAGCTCATCGACGGTGGCAACCAGAAACGTTGTTTCACCGACGTCTCCGACGGCACCGAATGCCTGTTCCGCATCATCGAGAACAAGGACCGCGTTTGCGACGGGCGCATAATCAATATCGGCAACCCCGACAACGAAGCCAGCATACGTCAACTCGCAGAGATGCTTGTCCGCATATTCGAGAAACACCCACTGCGCTCCAAGTTCCCGCCATTCGCCGGCTTCAAGGAAATCGAAAGCGGCTCCTACTACGGGGCCGGATACCAGGACGTCCAGCACAGGCGCCCCAGCATCCGCAATGCCCGTCGCCTTCTCGACTGGGCGCCCAAGGTGCCAATCGAGCAATCCGTCGAACAAACCCTCGATTTCTTCCTGCAACAGGCCGTTAAGTCGGACGAATTCAAGGTATCATGAGACTGGGTCTGAGGATCGACGTCGATACACTGCGCGGCACCATCAAGGGTGTGCCCAGCCTCTGCAAGACCCTCGCCGACTCTGCAACAGCCGCAACTTTCTTCTTCTCCGTCGGCCCCGACAACATGGGCCGTCACCTCTGGCGTCTTTTCCGCCCCGCTTTTTTCAGGAAGATGCTCAGGACAAAGGCCACCAGCCTTTACGGCTGGGACATTCTCCTGCGCGGCACCTTCTGGCCGGGTCCCATCATAGGCAACAGGGCAGGGGCCATCATTCGTGCCGCCTCCCAAACCCGTCACGAAATCGGCTTGCACGCATGGGACCATCACCGCTGGCAAGCCCGGATAGACCGCATGTCCGCGGCCCACATAAAGAGCCAGCTCCAGCGTGGCATCAATATGCTCAGCACCATCACCGGCCACGCCCCAACATGCTCAGCCGCGCCCGCCTGGAAGTGCAACAATCAGGTGCTTACCGCCCAAGCCCAGTTCCCCTTTCGTTACAACAGCGACTGCAGAGGCCGTGAAATCTTTATACCCGTCATTGAAGGCGTCCCATCATCTCAACCCCAGGTCCCTGTCACACTGCCGACATATGATGAGACCATAGGCACAGGTGGCATCACCCCCCGGAACTACAACGACCATCTCCTGTCCCTGCTTGTTCCCGACAAGCTCAACGTCCTTACCATCCATGCCGAAGTTGAGGGCATCGCCTGTGCCGACATGTTTCGCCGTTTCATCCAGGCTGCTCTTGCCAGGGGAATCACCATTGTTCCCCTCGGCCAGTTACTTGGCCATTCCGCGCCCACCCTCCAATCTTCCATCGAGCCCCAGACCTTCTCAGGCCGTGAAGGCTGGATGGCGGTCCAGTCCCCCTAGCCGCATCCGCTTGTCCTGAGCGTAGTGAAGGGCTGCATTTCTTGCAGTTTCCTTGATTATTGGATTTGAGTGTTGGATATTGGATATTCAATCAGTTCCTCACCTGACCGCGTTGTTGGCCTTCGGTATGGTGGGTGTGGGTTTGCCAGCAGTGATGCGGTGCGGATTTTCCTCCAGAGGCGGACAGGTGTGCGAAAAGCGACGCGGCCATATCACCTCATCCGCCCCTGGAGGAAAACCCGCAATGCAGTGTTGGCAGGCCAACCACCATCAGGCTTGAACGACACACACGAGCTAAGCTGAGCTAAGCGGAAGCCTGCGGCGCGGGCCGCAAGTTCCTCGGCTCCTTGAAGCCGCGCAGAAGAACGAGCGACCACACCATCATCGCCGCCGACAGCAGCGCCGGAATCGTGAAGCTTACGAAATACGCGCGGACAATAGCGCTCGCCGCGACTGCCGTCAGCATCGCCGGCAGCATCACCGCCGATACAATCGCGAGGTATGTCGGCCGCCTGCGTGGCGGACAGATCTCCAGCCGCACCGTTGCGTCCCCGATCAGATTCAGCTCAAACGCAAGGCCCAACAGGAAGAACAGCACCATGAACACTGCGTTACTCTTCGTCATTATCGCAAGCAAGCAGGAGCCAATGTAGATTGTCCGCGAAATCGCCATCAGGATCTTGCCGCCGCACCGGTTTCCCAGCCAGCCTGCAAAGAAATTGCCGGTCAGCCCGCCGGTCATCTGCGACGAGACGAGCAGGCCCAGAAACGCTTCAGGCTCCCCCGTGGCATCCAGTGCATGTATCCCCAGGAACGGCAGCATGATGAAGATACCCTTCGAGCAGGCGCTCGCGCCAATGAACGCACGGACCTGAGGCTCGCTACGTATCAGGCCGGGCAACTCACGCATATAGGCAAGAAAAGGACGGCGTTGCGTGTCCGCATGTTCACGGCGAGGCGGCTCCCTGATAAGCGCAAAGATGCCGTACGACATCATCATCAGCGCAACAACAATCGCGTGCAGAATCCCGTAACCCGTTGTCCCCGGGTAGCGGGCCAGCACCAGCTTTATCGTCATGCCCGCCACAATCCCGACAACTGATCCAATAATTGACCTCAGCGCCCAGACCGAAGCCATGCGTTCCTTGGGTATTACGTTTGCCGTCAGCTCCTGCCATGCGCTGAAGCCAATCCCGCCCGTGACTCCCGAGAGGAACGGGGCCAGTGCCACCAGCGACAGCGTAAGCAGCGGACGAGACGTTCCGAACATGAACAGGCTCAGCATCGCCAGCAGAAATGGAATCCTCTGAAAGGCGCCCGTGATCAGGACCAGTGGTTTCACCCGGTGAAGCCGTTCCACCAGATGTGATGTAAAAAGAGACGGCCATGCGATGCCCAGCATCATCATCATAGGCATCAGCGCTATCAGCCAGGTGGGACCGTTCAACGAGCGGATCATTACCGGCATCACCGTTTGTGCCGAGAGGAAAGTCATCGCGCCGATGAACAGCCCGCCCTCGATGCCGTGTGCGAGATGGTTGTTCCTCGCAATGCGCCTCGCGTCCGCGCCCGGCTCCCTTTGTGCCTTCTTGTCACTATTGGCGTTCATCTGTGTCTATCCGTGTTCATACGTGGCTTGCCCTGAGCATAGTGAAGGGTTGCATGTTCTTGTATTGCGTTGTCCTGCAGTTCTTGGCGTTCTTCGCGATCTTGAGCGCGCCAGCGCGGGTGTAAGAATTCGCAGTTTCTATCCTCTATCCTCTATCAGTTCCCCCTCATCCCTCAGCCTTCCGCCTTCATCCATCATCTATCAGTTCCCCCCACACCCCCACACAGTCAGTTCTCTGCGTCTCTGCGCGAAAATGGCTTTTGTCCCGAAAAGCCGAAACTCTACCACACACTGCTTGAATATCCAGCAGCATGTAGGGCCTTGCACTTTGCCTGTTGGCGCTGACGTGGTATGTTCAATGCACGCCATGCCGACCAGGCCACCAACCCAATTCGAGCTGCGTGTCTATCGCGCAACCACGAAGATTCCCCGGGGCCGCGTAACAACCTACGGGCTCCTGGCCAGGCACATCCGATGCCGCTCCGCGCAGGCCATCGGCCAGGCATTAAGCAGGAACCCCTTCGCCCCCGAAGTGCCTTGCCATCGTGTAATAGCCTCCGACATGACACTCGGCGGGTTCGCCGGTCGAAGCGGCGGCAAAACGGTTGCCCGCAAGAATGAACTCCTTGCGGCCGAAGGTGTCGAGTTCAGGACCGGCCGACTGCTCGACCCAGAACGCCGACTCTATCGGTTCTGACCCGAACATCCGCGCCAGCGCTCAAGAAAAAGGATTGTCGACCTGTTCACTGCCGAATATCATATCAGGCATATCGTGAGCGGCGGACACAACCGTCTCGCCCGGCTTCATAAGGAGACAAGTATGCGCCTGTGGTTCAGTCTGGCAATTCTCCCTTTACTTGCAGTATCCGTCATGTTGTGCGGATGTGACGGTGGTGGTTCCACGGATAGCGGCCCCGTGCCGCTAGTCATCTCAGGCACATGGCTGTCTTCATGTCTCTTCAATGGCACGCCGAATTCTGTAACGCTTCTCCTGCGCGAAAACAACGGCCGGATTACGGGCATCTGGGATGGCTACCTCATCAGTGGCACATCCTCCGGAAACGAGGTTGCCATTGTCTACAACACCGTTTCCGCCGATGGCTTGCCAATGGCCGTATATCTTGACGGCGCCATTGAAGGCAACGAGATGAGCGCCACGATAACCCTAAGCGTCAATGGTCAGGAGGCATCAGATATCTCCTGTGTCCTGGAACGCCAGCCGTAGACTTCGTCGTTTCAACGGGATGGGCCGGTAGGGGTTGCCGGAGTGGGTCGGGCGGTAATCACGCGAATAACGAACGGAACATAATCATGTCAAACACAATTGATCCCAGCCGACAGTCGGAACTCGTGCAGGAATTCCTCTACGCATGTGCTTTCTGGATCGTCGCCGCCGACGAAGAACTCAAGCCTGGTGAACAGACCTGGCTCAACAGTCAGTTCGGCAAGCAGCGAAACGATGAGCTCCTTATTCAATTCTCCGCACTCGAAGGCGACCGGTTCTTCCAGGTCCTGGACGATCTTGCCCGGGCAGTGGACGACTCCGCAAAGCGCAGTATTTACCCGGGACTCATCTCGTGGCTTCAATCCTGCTGCGGTCAAGATGGGGACATGGGCAATGCCGAAACAGATGTCCTGGTCGAACTCAAGAAACGACTATCGCTTGACACTGAAATCCGCAGGCTCACCACCGTCGTCAGTTCCGAAGAGGACACACCCACCCAGGACGAAAGGGCCGAGACCCGAATTCTGCGCGGACACACCGGCGAAGTATACGACGTCTCCTTCAGTCCCGCCGGCGCCACATTTGCATCCGCATCCGAAGATGCAACCCTCAAGCTGTGGAATGCCGTCAGCCTCGAAGAAATCAGGACACTCGCCGATCATTCGAACGGCGTAATGCGCCTGAAACACTCGCCCGACGGCAACCGACTCTATTCCGGCGACAGGAGCGGAAAGATCAACATGTGGAACGCCACGGACGGATCGCTTCTCGCGAGCCACACGCTCAAACGACAGGGCGGCGTCACCAGCATGGCCATTGCGCCCGACGGCAAGATGCTCGTTGTCGGCACCGAGGTCGGTCGGGTCATATTACTCGATGCCGACAGCCTGACAGAATCCCGGACTCTCACGCTCCAGCATAGCGGGGTCATCCGGTCCCTATGTCTCAGCATGAACGGCAAAACAATCGTCACCGGTGGTGACGACAAGATCGTGCGCACATGGAACGTGCAAACCGGCTCTGTTGAAAAGGAACTCGACGGGCACGAGGACGGGTCCTTACCCTGTGCGCTACGGCCGACGGCAAGCGAGTCCTGTCCGGGGCCAGGGACAACACCGTCAAGTTATGGGACCTTGCCGAGGGCAAGGCAATTCGCACTTTCGTGGGACACTCCTTCAGCGTCTACGGTGTCGATCTCAGCAGGGACGGCAAACTCTGCGTATCCGGATCCTGGGATCACACCGTCAGGCTATGGAGCATAGAATCCGGTCAGCAACTTGTTGTCTACGAGGATTACTCAAGCCGATTCAACACCGTCGCATTCGACGCCGACGCCACCCTCATCATCGCAGCCTCCTCCGCCGGCACTATTCATTGCCTTCGCTAGTCCGCTGCCTGCGAAACACCGAATATGCAAACAAAGAACTACTGTCCACGAATCTACACGAATAAATGCAGAACCACGGATGGACACGGATAAATGCACACGCTATGAGGAACAGGATGGAGCTCGTTTACAGATATGGCGGAGCATGAACCTGACCCGTTGAGCCGCGGATCCCGCGAAGCGGGATCCAGCAATGGCATCAGGAGCTGAGCCGGGAAACAGGTTTCCCTGCGCAGTTCCTGACTGCCATGCGCCCCGATTCATAGGGGCGCGGCTCAACGTACCTTCAGATTCTTGCCCGGCATCGTGTTCGCCGAAGGCGGGCTCTGGTGCTGGGCCCCATTCGTGTCTATTCGTGTGATTCGTGGGCAAGGCAGTTCTTAGCGCCCTTGAGCGCGCCAGCGCGGGTGTAAGAATTCGCAGTTTCTATCCTCTATCTTCTATCAGTTACTCCCACACTCCCACACCCACATACTCCCACACAGGCAGTTCCCCATCCTCTATCCTCTATCAGTTACCCACACACGCAGTTCCTAAACAGTCCCACTCTTCAGGAACTCATGGTTCACTGGTGCGGTCACTGTCTTTCCATTTGTCGAAACGAATGTTGCGCTGCCGACCCCGAAACTCACCGATGCCACCTCGTCAAAACCGCGCGGCACCTTCACCACGCCCTGGATATAGTTTACTGATGTCGGACGTTTTGCAGAAAGCACAGCAGCCGTCGGGATGCCCGCATCTGAAACCGGATTCGCGCCGACCGATGCCGCCAGCCCTTCGGCGAAATATGCACACACATCTTCAAGTC
>SPBP01000170.1 GCA_004525935.1 Lentisphaerales bacterium
ATGTAACAGCCTCGACGTTCGCGGCAGGGCAGGGGATCTGCCAGCTCGACCAGGTCGTCATCTCCGGTGCTCGCGAGACGAGTAGAACCGCCCTGCCGACAAGCGCCGGGTTGAATGGATTGTAGCCCAGTCCGCCGAACACCTGCTTCGCAATGATCACCGCAACCAGCGATCCGATTACAGCCATCCAGCTTGGCAAGCCCGGCGGCAGGTTGAATGCCAGCAGAATGCCCGTCACCACCGCGCTCAGGTCCGTGATGCTGATATCCCGGCCCATCGCCTTGCGCGTCAACGCCTCCGCCGCCAGGCATGTACCCACGCAGACTGCTGTCAGCCTGATTGCGTCCCACCCGAAGAAGTACACTGCTGCCACGAAGGCGGGGACCAGCGCAATGATCACGTCCAGCATGATCCGCCGGATCGTAGTGCCCTCATGCGCATGTGGCGACGAGCTTACTACCAGCATCAGCTCTTTGTTCTCTTTTTCCACGTCAGTCATCATCATCTCAGTGTTCAGTGTTCAGGTTTCAGGTTTCAGGATTGGATATTCAATTTGTTTCTGCGCCCTCTTGTGCCTTTTCGTGGCTATTCTCTATCATCTATCTCTGTGTTCTCTGCGTCTCTGCGTAAGGATGTTATTCATTCCTGACACCATATTCTACATTCGAGGACCAGCCTTCGCCGAAGGCTACGGCTTGGCAGGCGAGGACGAGGACGATTCATACTCCCACACTCCCATACCCACATACTCCCACACAGGCAGTTCCCCATCCTCTATCTTCCATCCTCAATCAGTTCTCCTGAAACCTGAACACTGAACACTCTCTCACTTCGCTTTCTCCGCCTTTTCTCTTCGTTCCCTCACGCGTGCCGCGACTTCCGCTTTGCCCGACCGCATATGCTGCACCAGTGGCCTCCGTGCCGGACAGACAAATGCGCAGCATCCGCATTCCATGCAGTCCAACACATCGTATGACTCCGCAGATTCGTAATCCTCAGCTTCAAGACACTGACTCAATTCGTTCGGCATCAGGTTCATCGGACATGCCTCCACGCATCGTCCGCAACTTATGCAGGCCGAAGACGTGAATGCCACGCTCTCCTTCTTCGACAACAGCAGGAGGCCGGAAGTCGTCTTCGATACGGCCGTCGCTTGAGAACCCAGTGCCAGCCCCATCATGGGCCCGCCGCATATCAGCTTGCAGGAATCCGGCGGCATGCCGCCGCAATGGCTCAGCAGATCGGAAAATGGCGTGCCGATCCGCACCTTCAGGTTCGATGGATTCTTCAGGGATGTGCCCGTAACGGTCGTTATCCGGTCCATTAGAGGCATCCCGTTCGATACCGCCTCCCATATTGCCGCGGCTGTGCCAACATTCTCGACCAGTACACCAACATCCATCGGCAGACCACCCGACGGTACTTCCCGGCCGGTTACGGAAAAGATCTGCTGTTTCTCGGCACCTTGCGGATACTCAGTTTCAAGCACCACGAGTTCCACATCACCTTCGAGCCTGGCCATCACCTTTTCCATCGCCTTGATCGCAGCAGGCTTATTGTCCTCAATCGCCACCCTTAGAGAACGCGCGCCGAGGATCTTCCTGATGATCTCGATTCCGTTCTTGATGGCGTCGGCACTCTCAACCATCAGCCGGTAATCTGCCGTAAGGTAAGGTTCGCACTCGGCACCATTGACTATCAGCGTATCAATTGTCTTGTTCGGAGGCGGTGAGAGTTTCACATGCGTAGGGAACCCGGCACCACCCATCCCGACTATGCCGGCATCAGCAACCATCCCGATCAGCTGCTTTGCATCAAGCGCCTGCAGGTCCGCCGGAGGTCTGCAAGCCGGATCAAGTTGATCCTCGCCATCCGGCACTATCGTGACAGCCGGGGCCACTCGGCCCGACGCCGTGACAACGCCGTCCACAGCTTTCACTTCACCCGAGGTCGGCGCATGCACCGCCGCAGAGATGAAGCCGGCCGGCTCGCCGATCAGTTGACCCCGCAATACCTTATCGCCTTTCTTGACCGTCGGGCTTGCCGGTGCACCCAGGTGCTGTGCCATCGATACCGCCAGAAGCGCCGGCAATGGCAGGGCCACCACCGGCTTGTCCGCTGCAAGTTGCTTGCAGTAAGCCGGGTGTATGCCGCCATTCGATTTGGATCCAGCTCGTACCGTCTTCATGATTTGTCGCTTACTTCCGTTTCCGTACGCACAATACAGTTCGTCGGACACTTCTCAATAACCACGTCCGTCGTAAGTGGCCTGGCATAGTCAACAACAGCCAGCGTGCCCTCCATGACAATCGCGCCTTCATCACAATTCTTGGCACAAACCGTGCACCCGATGCATCCCACCTTGCAGAGCTTCTTCACGATTGGTCCCTTATCTTTCGATCTGCACAGGACATGTATCGTTCTGCTCACAGGTACAATCTTGATAAGCGAACGTGGACATACCTTCACGCATGCGCCACAGGCTATGCATAACGCCGGATGCACAACGGCAAGCTGGTTAGCGGTGATTTCTATCGCGCCGGTTGGACACACCCGCGAGCAGCTGCCATAGCCAAGGCAGCCGTACGAACAACCTTTGTCACCACCGCCGACGGCATGGGCGGCCCGGCAATCGGCTATGCCGTTATACTTGAAACGGCGTACAGCCTTTTCTGTGTCCCCGCCACACAGCACTATCGCCACGCGTTTCTCCGCCGCAGTGGCAGAAACGCCCATCATCTCAGAAAGAAGCGCCAGCACCTCTTCACCCGCCGCCGAGCACAGGTTGATGGCAACACCGTTGAGCACAATCGCCTTGGCATAATCCGCACATCCCGCATAGCCGCAGCCGCCGCAGTTGGCGCCTGGCAGAATCTCTGTGGCCTTCTCGATTCTGGGGTCTTCCTTGACCGACAGGAATCGCGCGGCCACTGCCAGCGCCGCACCGCACGCAATGCCGGTACCCCCGACTACTGCAAGTCCCACAGTTACAGGATCAACCCCGGTCATCACACTCATTCCCCCGTCACTTCACCAGCCCCGCAAAGCCCATGAACGCCAGGCTCAACAGTCCGGCCGTTATCAATGCAATTGCAACGCCCTGGAACGCCTTTGGCGGATCCGACCTGTCGATCTTCTCGCGGAGTCCGGTGAATATTATCAGGGCCAGTGCAAAACCAAGCGCACCGGCGAACCCGAAGGCCACCGATTGCATGAATGTGTGCATCTTCTTGATGTTGATAACAGCCACACCAAGCACGGCGCAATTGGTTGTGATAAGCGGCAGGAATATGCCAAGTGCCTGGTGCAGGGCCGGGCTGAACTTCTTCATACTGAGCTCAACAAGCTGCACAAACGTCGCAATTACCAGGATGAATGCGATTGTCTGCAGGTATTCCGCCGATAATGGAACAAGCACGAACCGGAAAAGTGCCCATGTGACCGCCGAGGCGCAGGTCATCACGAAGATCACTGCCAGCGACATGCCTACCGCAGTCTTTATCTTGCGCGAGACGCCAAGAAAAGGACATATGCCCAGGAACTGGCGCAACACGAAGTTGTTAACCAGCGCCGCACCCAGAATCAGCAGGAGATATTCAGTAACATGCTGCACGTTCGAGAACTCCTCGCGACAAGAAACTGTTGTTCTGTTTTCAGGGGTCCGGAGTCAGAACCGGATATATACCAGCCGGCAGCGCACCTCCCAACACGCCAGTCATGCTACGCCCGAAGCCATCTCAAGAGAAGTAAAAAGCGAATCAAGTGAGCTCCGGGCGTAGCGTCCGCACCAAATCTGCAATGCCAACTATTGGCCACCTGACACCTGCGACACCCGACACATCTCATTCCCTGTGCTGCAAGCACATAACTGACAGCTTGGCGCGCAGCGACTCGTTGCGTAGTATGCCGGTATGAATCTAGCGGCAGGTATCGTACTCGGCTTCAGCGGGGCCGTGTGCCAGTCATTCTCGTACATTGCCTCCAGGTGGTTCATCAGGCGCGGACATGGCAGCACAATGGACCTGCTCGCTGCGGCCCATATCCTGATGGGCGCCGCATCACTCGCAATCCTGCCTTTCATCTGCAGCGGTCCGATGCCGCAATTTGCTGCTTACGGTTGGTACGTCGCCGGCGCGGCCGGCTTCTATATCGCCGGGCAGCTGGCGCTCCTGCTGGCACTGCACGGTAACGAAGCGTCGAGAATGGTGCCCATGCTCGGGCTCAAGATCCTTGTGCTCGCGTTGCTTGCGGCATTTCTGAGAACCGAACCGGTATCGTGGCTCAGGTGGACCGCCGTCGGACTCAGTGTTGCCGCCGCGCTCGTCCTGAATGAAGCCGGTGGCCGACTATCCGGCCGACCGCTCCTTCTTATAATGTTCGCCATAGTCGGCTACTCTCTCTCCGACATGAACATAGCCAGGCTGGTTGCTGCCCTTGCGCCGATGGGCCCGTCCGCGGCCGTGCTGGCTGCATGTCTCACCTATATGGTCTGTGGCCTGTTCGCATTGCCGGTTCTCATCTGGCACAGGCCCCGGGATCTGCGCGGGTGGGGCAGGACCATCCCCTATGCCGCCTCCTGGTACATTGCAATGATCCTCCTGTATGCGTGCTTTGGCCTGATCGGCGTGGTATTCGGGAATATCGTCCAGTCAACAAGAGGATTACTCGTCGTTGTCCTCGCATCGGCTGTTGCGCATGCGGGCTTCACGGACATAGAAGCGAAACTATCGCGGAAGATGTTCCTGCGCCGCATAGCCGCAGCCCTGCTCATGACCGCCTCGATCGCCCTCTACGTGCTCGGCTGAAATCCTCACGCTGAAGAATGAAGAGAGGCCCGATGAGTAAGACTACACGTCCAGGTCATCAAGAGGGCTCGGCACGCCCTCGCCGCCCTGATGAAGAATGTGCGTATAGATCATCGTTGTCGACACGTCGCTGTGACCCAACAATGCCTGGATTGTTCTGATGTCGGTACCCCGTTGAAGAAGGTGCGTCGCAAACGAATGCCGGAACGTGTGCGCGCTGATATGCTTCGCAATTCCGGTACGACTCGCCGCAGTCTTGATTGCCTTGTTGATCACACTCGGCTCAACATGATGGCGCCGCACCAGCCCACCACGGGGATCAACCGACACATTGCGGGCCGGAAAGATATACTGCCAGCCCCATTCACGTGCAGCGTTCGGATACTTGCGCGCCAAAGCGTGAGGCAAATACACAGTCCCATGTCCTGCAGCAAGATCTTGATCGTGCATCACCTTGACTTTCTTCAGGTGATTCTCAAGCAGCGGAATGAGAGATGCAGCGAAAGTCGTAACCCGGTCCTTATTGCCTTTCCCAGATCGAACAGTCACCTGCCTCATCGAGAAGTCCACATCCTTCACGCGCAATCTTGCCGCTTCCATGACGCGCAGACCACTGCCATACAGAAGTTTCACCACCAATTGCGGCACCCCATTCATAATCGAAATGACCTGCGTAACCTCCTCGCGCGTCAGCACCACAGCAACATCGGGGTCAAACCAAAGGATAACAGTTAAGGCTTGCAAGTGGGGCGGGGAGAAGGTAGATCACCCGCATGCCACGAAATCTCAGAGTTGAATTTCCCGGTGCGATCTATCATGTGACGATTCGGGGGAATGACCG
>SPBP01000063.1 GCA_004525935.1 Lentisphaerales bacterium
ATATTGGGCCGCAATCAGACGTTCTAGTTTGCAAGCAGACCGTGAGGTGCATGATTTTAACCTAGTTCAACAGGCGAATATGCGGCAATGCAATGGCAGTGTGCGCTTGTTGTGACCAGAGCATAGAGGAGACGCGACCACTATGCAAGAGGGAATTGATAGAATAAGTGGGATCGACAGGAAAGCCGCGGAAGAGAATCAGGTGTCAAACGCAAATCACGATGTGACCCGGTTCCTGGATGCCCGGATCTCCCACACTCCCATACTCCCACACAGGCAGTTCCTTTTGTGCCTTTTCGTGGCCATCCTCTATGCGTTATCCACACCCACCCTATTCGCGCGCGGCCGAGCTCGGCGCCAGGAACCGCGCCAGGTACGAGACCAGGATTGATGCGGCAAGCGCCAGGAGAAAGGAGTTCATACTGGCAGACAGGTATCCAACAGCAACATAGATTCCCGACACAAGTACGTTGGCTACCGTCGAGAGCAGAAGGAATCGCCAGAACGACATCTTCCCAATTCCCGCGACCAGCACCGCCGCCTCCGCGAGAACAGGGATCGGCCGCGTGATGATGATGATCCAGTACCCGTATTGCACACTCATCCTTTCCAGTTTAGTCAGCTCCTCACGACCGACCAGGCGCTCGGATATCGGGCGACCACATAATACTCCGAGCCAGTACCCAACGACACAGCTCATGATCATGCCCACGAGAGATGTAAGCAGACCAAGCGGAATCCCGAGCAGGTATCCGCACGCGGTACTGACAATACTGGAAGGCACCGGCAGCAGAATATCGGAGGCAAGCAGACCACCAAGCACAAGGGCCGTCACGTGCGGGCTGGTTGTCGCACTCGAAACGAACTTTCCCGTCCAGACCTCAATAGTCGGACCCCATGCAAGGAAGGGAACCAGGATCAATGCCAGCAGCGCCGATCCGAGCAGAACCCATCTCAGTCTGATAGACTTGCTATTTGCACTCATTAGAATGCATAATGTAGTCAGTTTCTTTCACGATAGCAGTAGAATGTTCGACAAAGTAAAGGCGCCGGCTTGACCGGCGGAGAAACGCAATGGAAACGCGCAAGAACAGCAACCCCCGTCCCGATCCGTCACGTATTATTGATATGGCCAGCGCGTTTTACGAAAGCTGCATTCTTTTCACGGCATCGGATCTCGACATCTTCGGGCTGCTGGCCCGGACAGGGGCGGCCACCGCGAGCGATGTCGCAGACACGTTGCACCTCGACAGAAGAGCAACGCGTCTGCTGTTGGACGGATGTTGCGCTATCGGCCTCTTGCGCAAGGATCAGAACGTCTACACGAACACCGACGAATCCGCCGCGTTACTTGTCCCGGGCAGTCCTATGGACTTGAGTAAGGCAATACGCTACAACCGGGACGTTTACAATGCGTGGGGGAAACTCCCCTCGTTCTTAAAGACCGGGGAGCCGGTAGAACGTCCCGAGATTCATCTTGGCGAAGACAAGAAGCGTACCCGTGATTTCGTATTGGCCATGCACGGGCGCGCGCTGGGCATCGGGCGAGCCGTGATCCACCTGCTCGACCTGAAAGGCGCTCGTCGCATACTCGACATCGGCGGAGGCTCCGGCGCCTACTCAATGCTCGTCGCCGAGGCCAACCCTCATGTCGAATGTGTGATGCTGGACTTGCCGGGCATTGTGGATGTCGCATGTGATCTGATCTCCGGGGCCGGGTTGCAGGATCGCGTAAGCTGTGTTCGCGGCGATTATCACGTGGCAGAATTACCTTCTGGATTTGACACGGTTAACATATTCGGGGTGCTTCACCAGGAAGAGCCGGACTCGATACGTGATATCCTCTCCCGCTCATTTGCCGCGCTGAATCCCGGTGGCGTCATTCATGTGCTCGACATGATGACTGATGCAACGCATTGCCAGCCACCGTTCTCAGCCCTGTTTGCGGTCAACATGGCGCTTACAACCGAGAATGGCTGGGTCTTCTCTGATGTTGAATTGAAGGCATGGATGGAAGAGTCGGGTTATGTCGACTTTACCTGTCGCCCGTTGCCCCCTCCTATGCCCCACTGGCTTGCTTCAGCACGGAAACCGGCATGAGCGCCCGCTATACGTTAGCCTGATCTATTCATCAAAATCTACTGCGAGCACACATGTCACGCCATCTCAATGACTTCTCAACGAATGCCGATCTCAACGTGCCTCGGCACGCCTGCGACCGGCATTCATCTCCAAGCCCTTGATATGACGCAACCTGTGCACTCTCGTAACGAAGTTGATGAATAGATCAGGCTAGAGCGGTTGAAAGAATAATGTAGCCGGAGGGGCTTTGCGAATTGCTCATGCAACGATGGCGTTCAACATCTCTTCCGCATGCTTAAGCGTTACGCTGGTAAAGTTGCTGCCGCCCAGCATGCGGCCTATTTCTTCAACCCTCTCTCTGCCGACAAGAGTCGTGGCCCTGGTATATGTCCGATCCGTCCTTACTTCCTTCTGTACCGCAAAATGCGTCCGGCCATGCACCGCCACCTGCGGCAGATGCGTTATGCACAGCACCTGGTGGTTCCCGGCAATCGCGGACAGTCTTGCTCCGATCGCATTTCCCATCTCGCCGCCTACATTCGCATCTATTTCATCAAACACAAGAACCGGTACCCTGTCGTGTTTTGCCAGCACGGCCTTTGTTGCCAGCATTACTCTCGAAATCTCGCCGCTCGATGCGATTACCCGCAGTGGTCGGGAGGGCTCCCCGACATTCGGCGCAAATCCAAAGTCCACTTCATCCATGCCCCAGGGCCCGGGTTCGACCTGAGTGACATGTATATCGAACGCCGCGTGCGGGAAACCCAGACCCTGCAGTTCAGCAGTTATTGCTTTGCCGAGTGACTGTCCCTTCATCTGTCGTTCTTTGGACAACACTGCACCGACCTTCCGCAGCTCTTTGTCGGTCTCGGCAATGGTTGCTTCGATTTCCGCAATTCGTTCCGCACGCGTTTCAAGATCGTTCAGTCGGGCCCTTGCTGTTTCCAGGTGCGAAAGCACAGCGGCGAGTGAACCGCCATACTTTCGTTTCAGTGCAGAAAGCAAAGCCATGCGGTCTTCTATAAATTGCAGGCGTTCGGGGTCACATTCAATGCCCTGCACACGGGCGCTGATTGTATTGGCCAATTCCTGAACCCGCGCGCCTGCGGATTCCGCCTCATCGCACCATGCCTTTGCCTCATCAAATACGCGTGCCATTGCGGTCAGTTGTCGTACTGCGGCCGCCAATCCTTCGAACGCCGAGCCTTCACTTTCGTTGAGCGTCCCCACCACGCCGTTTGCGAGTTCCACTATTTCCCGCGCATTCGCGACTATCGCGTGTTCCCGTGCAAGGTCCTCTTCATCAGTATCCGCGAGGCGTGCATTCTCGATTTCCTTTACCTGGAACGACAGCATATCGACTTGAGTGGCAACATCTTTCTCGTCACAATCCAGTTCCTGGCGCTTATTGGTGAGCTCCAGGGCGCGACCGTAAACAGCACGATACTCAGAAGTGAGCTTCTCAAGATGTCCGAAGGCGTCCAGTAACTCGCGCTGAAACTCCTGGCTCAAGAGGGATTGATGATCATGCGGCCCATGCATGTCGACGAGGAAATTGCCTATCATCTTCAGCGCCTGGACCGTAGTGGATGAATCATTCACGGTGTTTCTGCCGGCGCCCGATGCAGAGATTACCCGCCTGAGGACCAGGGCCCCATCATCACATGGGGGAAGTCCAAGCTCATCCAGTACCCCGTTGATTGAAGACGCATCCGACAGGTGAAAGACCGACTCCACGCTGCATTTGTCTTCACCTGCCCTGATCATGCTCTTATCCGCGCGTTCTCCGAGCACAAGGCCCAGCGCATCGACCAGGATGGATTTCCCTGCGCCAGTCTCACCGGTGATGACATTCAGGCCGCCGTTGAAGTCGATCTCGATATCCTCGACAATGGCCAGGTTCTGGACTCTCAGGCGCTGTAGCATAGTGATGAGCATCCTACTCTCACCGCCACCGGGAATCCAGCCGCAAGTGCAGGTTCCATGTTTTCTCACCCGGCAGAGACGGGATGGGCGCGGGAGCGTTCAGAAACGGCATCTACTTGATGCGAACATGCTGGGCTTTTCGCAGGCGGATGCTCTTCGGCGTGACTTCCACCAACTCGTCATCGTTTATGTAGGTGATGCAGTCTTCAAGACTCATCTCGGTAGGCGGCGTCAGGATTACGTTTTCATCAGAGCCCGACGCACGCATATTCGTGAGTTGCTTGCCCTTGGCAGGATTGACCGCCAGATCGTTGTCACGGCAATGCTCCCCAACGATCTGGCCCTTGTATACCTTTATGCCGGGTTTGAGAAAGAGCCTGCCGCGCCGCTGCAGGTTGAACAGCGCATAAGCAACTGTTGTGCATGCCTCAATTGCCATGAGCACGCCGTTCTTTCGATTGCGCATATCACCTGCATAGGGACCGTAGTCGCTGAAGATATAGGACAGAACGCCCATTCCCTTTGTGTCGGACATGAATTCCGACTTGAACCCCAGCAGACCGCGCGTCGGTATTCTGTACTTCAGCCTGGTTGCCTTGTTCTCCTGCTTCATTTCCAGCATCTGCCCCTTCCGAAGGCCCACTTTCTCCATCACCGTTCCCATGTATTCGTCGGGAATATCGATTGTCAGCTCTTCGTACGGTTCAAGCCTCTTATCGTTCTCAAGTCGATAGATCACCTTCGGGCACGCCACCTGGAATTCGTAGCCCTCGCGTCGCATTTTCTCGATAAGTATGGACAGGTGCAGTTCACCCCGCCCTGATACCTTGTAGCCCGTGGCATCTCCCAGTTCATCGACATGAAGCGCCACATCGGAAAGCGCTTCGCGCCGGAGTCGCTCTGCCAGGTGAGTGGACGTAACATATCGTCCTTCTGTTCCCGAGAAGGGAGAAGTGTTTGGGAGGAAATTCATGAAGATCGTCGGCGGGTCCACCTCGGCGGATTCAAGCGGCTGCGGATTGTTCACGTCGGTATATGTGTCGCCGACCGACACGTCGCCCATTCCTGCCACTGCCACAATCTCGCCAAGCCCGGCATGTTCGGTTTCCACTTTCTGGTTGCAGTTGAAGCGATACATCTTGGTTATACGACTCGGGACACTCTTGCCGTGCGTGTTGGCCACGACCACCGATGTGCCCGTCTTCAGAGTTCCGGATGTGATCTTGCCTATTCCCAACCGTCCAAGAAATGGTGAATAATCAATACTGCTGACCTGCAGCTGCAGCGGCCCGTCGGCCGACCCGGAGGGACTTGGAATGTATTTGACTATTGCATCCAGCAGCATGCTCATGTCCGTACCCCGAACACGTGGATCGTCGGACGCATAACCACCGGTCGCCGAAGCGTAGATCGTATGGAAATCCAGAATCTCATGCGGAGCATCAAGCCGCACAAACAGGTCAAACACTTCGTCAACGGCCCACTCGGGACGTGCATTGGGCCTGTCGATCTTGTTGAGGACAACCACCACCGGCAGGTTCAGGGCAAGTGCTTTCTTGAGCACGAAATACGTCTGGGGCATGGGCCCATCCTGGGCATCTACCAGCAGCAGCGCCCCGTCGGCCATCTTCAGCACCCGCTCGACCTGGCCACCGAAGTCGGCATGGCCGGGCGTATCGATGATGTTGATAAGATAATCCCTGTAGACGAACGACCCATTCTTGGAAGATATTGTTATGCCGCGTTCGCGCTCCAGATCCATTGAGTCCATGAGCCGTTCGGCAACGGCCTGGTTCTTGCGGAACATGCCGCTCTGCTTGAACAACTCGTCGACCAGTGTGGTCTTACCGTGATCAACGTGCGCTACGATCGCGACGTTGCGAATCTTGCCGGGTTCATGCAATGTCATGGTCTCCTGGTTTGAGCAAAGGCGGGGAGTTGTATCAGAACCAGCGAGGTATAGCAAGGACCGGTCATCCGCAGCAGATGCCGGGGTCATTGTGCCACAGCTCGAGGTGTCGGCGCCCACGATATTGAACTTGTCCCGCTTCGCGGGATCAGTTCTTCCCACACTCACACACTCACACACTTCTCCTCGACGAGCGGGTTGACCTGGACGATGCGCGTTTCGTCGGCTTGGCACGCGGCTTCATGCGCACGGGCTTCGGGACGCTCCTGGCCCGCGGCGAGTTCTGCTGATCGGCAATGCTTTTCATTCTTTCAAGCGGAGGCTCTTTGCCGCTCAACTCGAAAAGGAACCGGGACGGCATCGTGGTGAACCGATTCCCGTATCGCGCACGGCTCATGGTGTAGGTCAGGGTCAGCCGTCGTCTGGCGCGCGTGATCCCCACGTAGGCAAGCCGTCGCTCCTCTTCGACGGTTCCATCCACGACGGATCTGGAATGAGGCAAGAGCCCCTCCTCAACTCCGACCAGATAGACTTCGCCGAACTCGAGGCCCTTCGCCGAGTGGAGAGTCATCAGGGTGACCTTGTCTTCCCCTGTTTCGCTTCGCTCCTCGATCTCATCCTGTGCGCTCAGCGTAAGATCCTCGAGAAAACTGCTCAGTGAAGCTTTCTTCCCTCGCCTTGAATGAATTTCGGCCATGTTCATGATCTCGTTGACCGCATCCCATCGTACAGTGCGCGTCTTGTCGTCGGGGTAGCACCGCACTATTTCGTCTGCATAATGGACACCCTTTATGACGCCCCGTATCAACTCGACGAGTTTCGGGCCCGTACCGAGATGGCTGAGCGCCTTCAACATGTCCAGGAATCGTTTTGCAGAGGCTACTGCGGCCTCGGGCAACCGGGCCTCCGTGCACTTGCCCGTCAGCACGTCGGCCAGAGGACGGCGCTGTTCTGCGGCAATGGTCATAGCCTTCTGGACCGTAGCAACCCCGATTCCCCTCGGTGGCTTATTGATTACGCGGAGCAGGGACAATTCGTCCATAGGGTTCGCAACCAGTCGCAAGTAGGCAAGTACGTCACGCACCTCTTTTCGATCAAAGAAGGACATCCCTCCTATTAGTGTGTAAGGGATATTTCGTTCTCGAAGCTGCATTTCGAAAAGACGTGGTTGCACCTGGGTCCGGAATAGTATGACAAACTCGCCCAGTCGCTGCCCTCCCGCGCGAGCTCGGCTCACCAGGTCTTCGACAACAAATATGGCCTCGGTTTCTTCATCAGAGAGTTTTGTTATGCGAATCGGGTCGCCATCGCCGACTGCCGAATGAAGCTTCTTTTCATGACGCGCGAGGTTGTTCTTGATCACGGCATTTGCCGCTTCAAGAATCTGGTGCGTGGAACGATAGTTCGTTTCAAGCCGGATCACAGTGGCCTTCGGAAAGTCTTTCTCAAAATTCAGGATTTTCGACACGTCTGCACCTCGCCAACCGTAGATCGATTGATCGTCATCGCCAACAACACATATGTTCCGATGCTTCCCTCCGATCTGCCTGATAATTTCGTACTGGGGTCCGTTTGTGTCCTGGTACTCATCGACCAGCAGGTATCTGTACTGTTCGCGGAAACGTGCGAGCATGTCCCTGTCCTTGAGCAGTTTGACCACGTAGACGAGCAAATCGTCGAAGTCGAGGAGCCCGCTGGCCCGCAGTCCGCGGTCGTAGCAGGCATATGCCCGGCCGATCATGGACTCCCAGTCGTCATCTGAGCGGGCGAGGGTCTGCGCGTCGACCAGTCGATTCTTGAGCAGGGAAACGTGCTGAAGGCAGACTTTGGGCTGAAGCGTCTTTTCGGGGATCTGCATTTCGCGCAGCGCCTGTTTCATGGCTACAACCTGGTCGTCGGCATCGCAAATGCCGAAGTGCTTGCGGACCCCGGCCTTTTCCGGGAACCGGCGCAGGGTTCTCGCGCAGAACGAATGGAATGTACCCACGGTCAGGTTGGCGGATGCTTTGCCGGACACAAGACGCGAGATACGTTCCTTCATTTCTCCGGCAGCCTTGTTAGTGAAAGTCATAGCCAGGATGGCGCGGGCGGGTATGCCTGTGGAGAGCATGTGGGCTATTCGGTGAGTAATGACACGAGTCTTGCCCGTGCCGGCACCTGCGAGGACCAGGAGCGGCCCTTCTATGGTACGCACCGCTTTGCACTGTTCCGGGTTCAGACCGGTAGTAAATTTGCTCATGAGTGTTTCCGTGTCAGTTCAGATCCGGGAGGCGGGGGATCATAACAGAAGCAGGAATGAGGGCAAAGCACTTTGGATATGATAAACACGGCTGCTTCTCGTAGATATTCGAAATGCTCCCCCTCTTTTCCGTTGTCCACGTCGCACGAAGCGGTATAGCGCTTCATATGGGTGAGTAGCAGGCGGGACACCAGCGAGATTCCACGGTCCACGCAATGATGTCGCGTTCTTTGCACGAATCCCCTAATCTTGTCATACGGTCTGGGGATTCCACGAGTTCGCAGGGAAGACCGGAACGATGAAGGAAGTGGACTAACCGAACTCCTTAGTCGAGGTTGTGCTTGCAGAACTGTCGGGTGTTGACATGGTGACGGAGACGTGCGAACCAGACAGTTGGCGCGTACGCGGAAGTCGCGCCGATCAACTGCACAACTGCACGATCCTAAAGGATCCGGAACCGGGCGATTTGATTGGATCATGCTATGCCTTGGGTGAAATGGCCGGGACTTGAGGGGCTCGTTTACGAGCCGGCGCCACAAACAAAAGGTGAACGTAAACATAACTGTCGCGATTGCTATTGCTGCCAGATGTGCAGTGATGCACGATGTGAAGAGTGCAGAAGAGAACGACGCCACTCCGCGTGTCGACGAAGGCCGAAGCATAAGAAATAGGGACTGGCATCAGGTCAGATCCAATACATAAAGGGCAGACACAGGACGAGAAATGCAGCGCTATTTGCCATTATGGCATTGATGGGGATTGTAGTCGTGAGCGGGAATGCAGAGATCACCTGGACAAGTTCCGTTCCCGGCAAAGTTTACCGCGTGGAATGGTCACACGACCTGCAGCAGGGGTTTTCTTCCGACTGGACACGTTTCATCACCGTCAACAGCACGGGAACAAGCGCCTCCATCACGGTACCCGTCTTCTACAGGGTCACTACTTACTGAGAAGCATATGAAAGAACAAGAGGACTGGAACCGTACGGGAGTCCTCCATATCGGGCGATGCGCGCGCATGGTTCGAGCCGCAGGTATGCTATTGCTTGGCTGGGCTATGCTCTCAGTACCGGCACACGCAGAAGAGATCGCAACAAAGTTGTGCAAGATGACGGGGGCGCGAACAAAGATAGTCTGGATCCGGTCAAGTGGCGGACAGGGCCATGCGTTCGGTCCAGTCGTTGACAAGCCCAGGATCTGGACAATATGGGTGCTGGACACCGATGAGGGTAAGGAGCGATGTCTGGTATCCGATAAGAGTGCACATTGTCAGACGATGATCACTCCAAGTGGCAAAAGAGTGATCTGGTTCGATTATGCCGACAACACCATCTGGTCAATCAACTGGGACGGAATCGGCAAAAAAGAAGGTCATGTCCGCGGAAATGGCACTGACCGTATGCGAGGATCCGCCTGGCACAGAATGGGTATACTATGGACAGGGCCCGGCGCAGGCCGGATTCCAGGAAGTCTACCGGGCACAACGGCGTTTACATCGTGACGCCTGCGGAAAAACCGAGCGCAACCGAAAGGAATGCTCTGTTCGTCTTTCGCGCAAAGAATGCAAGCAGGCTGCCGATGCCCGTCGCCAAACCGGCCAAGGTTGTCAGAAGGAAAGCCGTGAGCACATGGTTTTCCATGAAGCCTCCGAAGTCATGCAATATGCGGCCCGGGATGACTGGAAGTCAATACTGCGGTGGTGTTTCGCGTGAGCGACGCCTTGACCCCGGGTGTGAACGCGGCTATTCTGAATATGACAACATGCCGAACCGGGCCAAATAGATTGGTGTTACTATGAAGAAGGAACAACTCCTCGGAACGGCGCGGGATCCGCACTTCATTCCCGGCATACATAAGTACTGTGACCGATGGTGCGAGCGCTGTGAATTCACCCAACGATGCCTGAACTATGCCTCACTCGACGAGGATGATAATTCGCACGGCTCAAAGACCGAAATCAACGGTGTTGAGTTCTCGGACAAGACGAGCAAACGCCTGGCGCTCGCCATCGCCTTGCTGAAAGACGTGGCGCGCAAACGCGGTGTCGATCTTGATGCAATTGACACCGTTGACGTTTCCGGGGAAGAAGAGGCGAAGCACAGTGAAGCTGACTCGCACGAGTTGGCGGTCATGTCGATGGAATACGCACAATCGACAGGCCGTTGGTTCAAAGCAAACGATCAGTTGTTCGCCCGGAAGCGGGAGGAATTGCTCAGGGCCGCGGCACTGGACCTGCCCGGGGCCAACCCGGAGGAACAGGCTTCCGACCTGAAAGAGTCTATTGAGGTCGTCCGCTGGTATCAGTTCCAGATCCACGTCAAGCTCCTGCGGGCGTTGATGGCGGACGACTTCGATGCCTTGGATGACGGCCCGAGTGACGCTGACGGTTCCGCCAAGGTGGCGCTGATAGGCGTGGACCGTTCCCTTGCTGCCTGGTCTGTGCTTCTGGCATATTTTCCGGAAGCCCAGGACGACATTCTTGATTTTCCTGCGGCCCTTGAACGAATCAGGCGCATAACGGAACGCACATTTCCCGGGGCGCGTTCGTTTGTGCGGCCCGGCTTTGATACGCAGGACGCATCTTGGGCGGAATCTGCGGAGCTTTTCGGAATTGACGAAACCCGCCCAATGACTTAGCTTCTCGGTTCGCATGCTCAGCCGCCCCCTTCGTCTATCGGCTAGGACATCAGGTTCTCATCCTGGAAAGAGGGGTTCAACTCCCCTAGGGGGTGCCAGTCACCAGAGCTTCGCCGCTGAAGCGGCTCAGCACGGTGACTGGCTGCGCCGCGTAATTCCACTACCAGCATCAGAGAAAGCATGCCGGCGAAGCTCTGGTGACTGGCAAACCGGTCACCGTGTTCCAAGCAAAGCGAGGAA